>CAZURX010000154.1:0-2804 GCA_964623015.1 uncultured Candidatus Peribacteria bacterium | reverse complement strand
AGCGTTTGTCGTTTTTGGAGGCTTGATTGGGGTGGGCCTGATCCAGGTCGACATCATCATCACCCACCTTTTTCCCCCAGAGGAGTTCAACACCGCCTACCCAAAACTTTCCGTCTCATACACCCTTAGCACCATCGTTGGGGGGTTGTTGCTCGGAACCCTAACGGGCTTTGTAGGAAACCACCAAGCACTCCTGATTTCCCTTGTTGTTTTGCTGTTGGCAATGGGAATGTCTTTTTATATTTACCGACATTATCCGACCCTTCTTTCCTCGCACAGCGAAGGGTTGGCCCTGCAGCTGAAGCAGTCGCTTGTGGACGCCCCTCCCAGCCGGCACACCCAAAAAAAAGCCCATCCATCCTGGAAGCAGGAATTCAAGGATTTTTTGGCATCCCTCAAATCCCTCAAGAGCAACGTTTTCCTTCGTTATTTTGTGGTTTTGACCATATTTTCCTCTGTCGGAAGCGAATTTTTTGACTTCGGCTTCAACACCTCGGTCACCCAACGGTTTTCAGGAGACGAAATTACCCAGTTTTTGGCTTATTTTGACGTTGTTGTCAGCCTTTGCACGCTCCCCTTTAGCCTTTTTGGCCTTAGCGGAATCTTGAAGAGACTGAGCTTTTCAAGGGGGTATTTTTTGCACAGCGTTTTTTCCTTGTTTGGACTTGTCGCCTTAAGCTTTTTTTATTCCAAATCCTTTTCCTCCACCTACCTTGTCGCCGCGGCGCTGTACATTGTGATAATTTTTGGGGTGTTGGTCTACGAGGCGACAACAAACTCTTTCTACTATCTAATTCCCGAAAAGGAAAGAGACAAGGCCCGCACCCTGACCGACGGCATTGGAGAATCCATTTCCACCATCCTTTCGGCCTCGGTCGTAGCCATTGTCGTAAACATTCTTCCTGTTTACACCGTTCTCTTGATTGCCCTGGTTCCAGCCTCGTTCTATCTCTTCTATTCCTCGCGGCTGGCGCGAATTGCCTATTCCTCGCTTGGACGCATGCTTAAGGGGAAAAAGGAGTCGGAAACCATAGATGCCGTAGAGCTTTTGGCGGAGAGGCGAGGAAAGGAACTTATCAAACCCATCCTGTCCCTTTACGATCATGCCACCCCCGAACTTAAGAAAAAGATTATCCACACACTTGGAGAAATTCATAACGACACAGCCTACAAATTTTTGCACAAGGCCGTGTTTAGCGAGCCCCTTGAACTCAGAAAAAGCCTTCTTCGGGCCCTTGGGAAATTCAAGGGGAACCACAGCTACCTTTTGATGTACCTTATTCAGCAAAAAGCCCCCGTTTCGGTCTTTCGGGAATGCCTTTATTCCCTGGTTCCCAACAAGAAAGATATTTTAAAATTAGTTTCCAAGGATTTTTTGCTCAGCTCCAACCCGCAGATGAGGATATTGGCCATGGTTATTTTGGATGATCTTAAAGACAAAAACCCCACAAACCTTGAAAGAATTCTTTCCTACACAACCCCGAACAACCCCCCCGATGTTGTCGGCCAAGCCCTTAAAACCCTTTATCATCTAAATCCCCGTCGGCGTTCCACAGCGACCAAGGGTATCGAGCGTCTGCTGGAAAGCAAAAACAAGCCAGACGTGATTGTTGGTCTTAATCTTGTGGGTGAACTATCCCTCAAGTCTTTTGAGCCCCATCTTTTTCAAAAGATCGACAACGAGGCGGATCATGAAACAAAGGCCATCGCCCTTAGGTCCCTTTCGGTGGTCAACCCCCAGGTAGCCACCGATTATTTTTCCTATTTTCTCACAAGCCGTCGGGACGAAGCCTCTTTCTACTCTCATGTTTTCACTAAACTACCCCCTGACATTAGACACATGATCATTGGCGCGATTGCCCGAAATCCGGTTGAGGCCATAGACAGCGCCATTCGAAACTTGATTCCGCACGCCAAAAAAATCAAACAGGAGATCGAGGCCCTTTATGCCTCTATCCCCCAAAAATTTAAAGCCAAATAGGCCTGTTTTATATCAGCTTCAAATACCAGTTCAGGATCCGGTCGCCCCAGACCATGGCGAGGTAGGCGCCCAGGAACAGGAACGGGCCGAAGGGGATCGCGCTTTTAAGGCCGATCCGCTTGGTAGCCAAACCCACTACACTGAAGACGGAGCCGATACAATAGGCCAAAAACAGCCCCACGAGGATTTTGGGCCACCCCAGAACGAAACCCATGATGGCGCCAATACGGATGTCCCCGCCGCCCAGCCAGCGGCCACGGGAGCCCAGAAAAAGGGCCCCGAAAAAGGCCACAGGAATGGCGAATCCAATGGCCAGGCTATTTGGTGTGTGGAGGTGCCCAAACACGCCCGCAAGGCCCGCCAAAACGATTGTGGGGAGCGATAGCGAGTCCGGGATCTCCTGAAACAAAATGTCGTAGAACGAGATTGTGACAAAAATGAAGGTCAGAAACAGGTAATAGGCCAATTTCCACGGACTTTCGATTCCAATCCAAAGGGTGGTCATCAGGAAGCCGAGACCCATGGTCAGCTCCACAAACGGATAAATGAGCGAAATGGGCTTTCGGCAGTGACGGCACCTGAATCCGCTAGCCAAAAAACTGAACAGCGGAACCAGATCCCTGGCGCCCAAGGCATGTTTGCACTTGGGGCATTTGGACCGGCCCGTCAGCAATCCTTTCTGCCCACTGTGAAGCCGGTAAATGATGACGGAGGCGAAGCTTCCGAAGCAGAGGCCGAACAGGAAGGATAAAAGGTAGATTGGGTTCATGTTTGATGTTTTATTTCATCATACCATCCAAGGAGCTCAAAATCCTAAATCCTA
>CAZURX010000153.1:0-2824 GCA_964623015.1 uncultured Candidatus Peribacteria bacterium | reverse complement strand
GGAGGGTCGCATCATCGAATTGGAGAAGATGGTGGACAATTCGCAAATCATCACCGAGGCCGCAAAAAGCACGGGGAAGGTGGTCCAAATCGGCACCACGGTGACCGTCCAAAACATCACGGAAAAGGACGAACCCGAAACCTACACCATCGTCGGCTCCACCGAGGCGGATCCCACGGCCGCGAGAATTTCCAATGAATCCCCCATCGGATCGGCCATCCTGGGCAAAGGCAAGGACGATGTGGTCAAGGTGAAAGTCCCCGCCGGCTTGTACGAATACAAGATTCTGAAGGTGAAATAAATATTAGTGCGAGTGACGAGTCTCAAGTCTCAAGTGTGTAAATTTTTCATTTGGGACTCGCACTTGAGACTCGCGCTTGAGACTATGAATTTATCCACCCCAATAATCGCCACGCTGCTCGCCGTTCTGCCGGCGATTTTTTGGATCGTTTTTTATTATAAAAAGGATTATCGGGATCCGGAACCCATGTCCGCCATTTTTCAGACCTTTTTGGCGGGATGCGTCGTCGCCATCCCTTTTTTGGTGCTCAAGATTTTCCTGGCCCGAATCCCCCATCTGGGCGCGGCGCTCACCGGCGTCTCGGCCGTCCTTCTTTTCGCGGCGCTCGAGGAAATGGCCAAGCTCACGGCCAGCATTTTTGTCGTGATGCGCCATCGGCTCGAATTCAACCAGGTGATCGACGGGGTGGTCTACGCGGTCACGGCCGCCATCGGGTTCGCCTTTGTGGAGAATCTGTTTTATTTCATCCAATTCCTGAATTCGGGGCAGGACGGACTTCTGAATGTATTCGTTTTCCGGAGTTTCGGGACCATGTTGGCCCACACTTTGTTCTCCGGGTTCGCAGGGCTTATTTGGGCTGACTCCTATTTTTCAAAACAGATTTCGCCATTCAACCAAAAACACTTGTTGGCCTTCGAGCTGAAGGATTTTGTGAACCGCGAGATGCTCACCCTTCATATTCTTAGAAAAAACGTGCTCAGGGCCCGTCCGTCGGAAAGGGGCGGACATGAGAAAAAGATGCTGGTGCTCGAGGGGATGGTCTTCGCGATCCTGCTCCACACCATTTTCAATGTCTCGACCACGCTCCAGATTTTCGGAAAAGGCCTAACCTTCCTCCTGGTGCCAGCCATCATGGCCGGGCTCTTCTATGTTTCCTATCTGTTCACCAAGAAGCTGAACATCCAAATCCTGAAGGTGGTCTAAGTCTCCACTTGAGACTTGTGCTTGAGACTTGAGACTATTGGAAGGCTGGCTTTTTGGAGGCTTTTTTGGTATAATGAAATGATGGTACAGCCGAACCAAACATCAACGGCGGCGGCCTTGAACGTCTCGGAAGAGGTTCGAAAAAAATTCCCTGACCTGGTTGAATTGATCCAGGGAAGTCAATCCATGAACCCGGAGGAACGCCAATATTGGGTGGACGTGCTTTTGATCATGAGCGACGATCAAATCAAAAATCTGAGAAGTATCCTGGACAACGAGAAAAAACAGATCGAGGCGGCCAACCAAAGCCTGAAAAAGGGAATCGCGGAGGACGAGGCGAAGGTCAAAATCCATTTTGACGAATTCAAGTACAAAGAAAAAAAACGGATGCTCAGGGAAGCCGAAGGAAAATTTGAGAAAGAAGAGAAGGAGAACGAGGCGGCCCTGCTTCAGGAAATCGGAAAATTGTAAATTTGGACCTTCGTGGTTCGATCGATGGTGAGCTTCGGTCTTTTTTGTGTGTCCAATCCCCTTTCGGCTTCTTCCCCCAATGATTCCTCTGTGATAAACTCGAATGGTATTTCGCAATTCGCATTTCTGATTTCGCATTGTCATTTTGCATTCTGGATTTTCCATTTTTTGGATAGCTGATCCAAAAATGCCAAATGCAAAATTGGAGCTCAAATGTGAATGCGAAATCAGAAATCTAAAATCTCAAATTTATGTTGCCTCCCGCCTACGAAGCCAAAAAATACGAAGACCCCCTCTACAAAAAATGGGAATCCGCCGGCGCGTTCAAGGCCAAGGTCGATCCCAAGAAAAAGCCATTCACCATTTCCATGCCTCCGCCAAACGTGACCGGCACGCTGCATTTGGGCCATGCGGTCATGCTGGCGCTCGAGGATATCCTGACCCGCCATCGAAGGATGAAGGGGTATTCGGCGCTTTGGCTCCCGGGGACCGACCACGCCGCCATCGCAACCCAGACAAAAGTAGAAAAACTCATCGCAGCCGAGGGGCTGACACGCCAACAACTGGGCCGGGAACTCTTCCTGAACCGCGTGCGTGAATTCGTGAAGGATTCCAAGGACACCATCCGGAATCAGATCCGCAAGATGGGTTCCAGTTGCGACTGGTCCCGCGAGCGTTACACGTTTGACGACGACCTTTCCGAGGCGGTCAGCGAGATTTTCGTGCGCATGCACGAGGATGGCCTCATCTACCGCGGCTACCGCATCGTGAACTGGTGTCCGCGCTGCCAATCGACCCTGGCGGACGACGAGGTGGAGCACGAGGAGCTGGAAGGAAACTTCTACCACATCCTTTACCCGTTCAAAGGTGAAAAGGAAGGATTGGTCGTGGCGACCACCCGACCGGAGACCATGCTCGGCGATACCGCGGTCGCGGTAAACCCCAAGGACAAGCGATACAAAAAACACATCGGCAAGACGATCGTTCTGCCCTTGATGAATCGAGAAAGTCCCGTCATTGGCGATGCCTACGTGGACCTGAAAACCGGAACCGGCGCGCTCAAGGTCACGCCGGCGCACGACCCGAACGATTTCGAGATTGGCAAACGCCACAAGCTCGAGACCATTC
>CAZURX010000152.1:2550-2859 GCA_964623015.1 uncultured Candidatus Peribacteria bacterium | reverse complement strand
CCCTTCTTGAGACAGATTTTCGAATAAAAATTGTTTTTTTGGATTCGCAAATCTTCCTTCGAGTCGAAATAGTGGGTCTCCTTCGTGTCCTCGCTGACCTTTTTCCCTTTATTCCCGAAAAAATCCAGGAGTTCCTGATATTTCTTTTCGCTGATGAAACTGCGGATTTCGACTTCGATCATTGGGGGTGGGTGGCTAGGTATTTTTCGATCAGCCTCAAGTCTTCAAAGTCTTTCGGCCTTCCCATGGCCTTTTTCCATGTGGCCACATGCTCCAGTTTCACATAGCGGACTCCATCGATGACATCGG
>CAZURX010000152.1:0-2540 GCA_964623015.1 uncultured Candidatus Peribacteria bacterium | reverse complement strand
AGTTCATCGGCGTTTTCGAACCACGGTTTCCATTGGTTGAAGATTTCCAAATTCCCGATTCGGATGCAATAGGGTTTTTCGGGAACTGGCGGATATTTTTTGGCCAGCTGGTCCCACAGCCCCTTTTTTGCGATGAGATCCAAGTCCTTCGACTCCCGAATCCCGCGCACGGCCAAGGGGCCGCTGCCGAAAATGGCGAACTGGTCGGTGGGAAGGTTGAGTTTTTTGAGCTGGGAAAGGAGATTCATCATATCTGGATTTTAGCAGATTTTGGATCAACGTTGATGGATCAACGATTGATATATTGCATAAAATAGAATTTAATGTATAATAACCTCTATTTTTTATAATCCTTATGTCGAAAAGTCGAAAGCGCAATAGAGGTACAGATCGAATGAGGGGTATCCCTATCAAGCCATGGATTCCCAAAAAAGAACGTGAGGCGAAAAGGTCCCGCAGCTTTGTGGCCGCGACCTTGGTGCTGTCCGGCGCTTTGGCGGGCGGGGTTTGGTTGGCTGAAAAGGGAAATGGCCAAGGTGGATCATCGGTTTCTGCGACCGCCTCGGTTTCACCCAGGCCGCCCGAGATGTTTGTCCCTATTCCATCGGAATCGGTGGATCGTGGCAATTGGATGGCTGAGGTTGTTTTGCCCCAGGTGAATGATCGTGCCGAGGGCAAGGCCTGGAGCAAGGAAAGGATTGATGGGTATTTCTTCCCGAAGGAGATTCCGCCGAAAACCGCCAAACATTTTTACAAGGAGTTCGATGGAAGCATCGGGGGTTTTTTTTCCGAACTGGAAAAGAAGCGGGAGGTTGGGGAACGCGCCACTTACGTCAATTGGTATTTCGGGGAATTGTTCAAGATGTTGTTCGGCGACTCGTGGAAGAAGACTCCGCTCGACGAAGTAATTGCCTCCGTCAACAAGCTGCTCATCCCGCATGGCTATTGGCTGGCCGGGGATCATGGCGTGAATGAGGTTTACAACAAATATATTCTTTGCGAAATAGGCTCCGTCGGGAATTTGGAGCTTCGAGACGGGGATTGGGTTTTCGACGCGCCGGTTCTGGAATTGGAGAATCCAAAACCCATCCTGATTGACCCCTCGGCCCAGCCTTTCGACTTTAGCGCGACGTACTGGCATGCGGGTCGGTATATGGCGGTGGATCAAGCCCAGATTCGTGAGACGATGCGGTCGGTTCGCGACTATGAATCGCTATGTGCCAGCCTCGGCTTGGATTCTAAGGTCCAAGGGGTGACGGCTGAGGACATGCGTCGTGTGGCGCTGGTCCACGAGGGCATGCACGCGGCCATGCATCACAGGGTGGGCAAGATTCCGGAACCGGGAAAGATGAATGCGTTCGGCTCTATCGGCATGGGCCATTACGTTTTGGATACCTCTAATTTCGGCCCAGTCTCGAACATCAACATCGGTGAATTGGCCGCCAATGGATATGGCGTGATGAACTCGGGCGACCAATCCGCCATGACCCTGTTTTTTATTCATACCTCATCTCGGTCGAATTCGACCTATCTCTTTTCCGACTTTGTCATCTTGAGCGAAATCCTGAATTCGCCCAGGCTCAACGCGAGATCAAAGGCGGGATTCCTGCTCAAGTTGCAGTCGGGGGTTACCGATGACGATTTTGTCAGGGTTTTGCTGAAACTGCCTTCTCAGGAGCATCGCCGCATCGGCGAGCGGATGACAAAGCTGGGACTGGATTTGATGGAAAAATAGGGCCGATTCCACTATGCTTGGCCCATGTTCAAGCTGCTCAAAACCGATGGCAAGGCACGACGAGGTATCCTCAAGACCGCCCATGGCGAGGTGCAGACCCCGTTTTTTATGACCATCGGCACCGTGGGCGCCATCAAGGGGCTGTTGCCCGAGGAGGTCCGCCAGTGCGGAGGCGAGGTCATTTTGTCGAACACCTATCATCTGCACCTGCGTCCCGGCGAGGAGTTGGTGGCCAAGGCTGGCGGCCTCCACCAATTCATGAATTGGGATGGTCCGATTTTGACCGACAGCGGAGGTTATCAGGTGTTTTCCCTTTCTAAAATCCGAAAACTCAAGGCCGACGGCGTGGAGTTCCAGTCGCATCTGGACGGCAAAAAGATTTTCCTAACCCCCGAGAAGGTGATTGAGATCCAGCTGAAATTAGGGAGCGACATCTTGATGTGCCTGGATGAGTGCGCCCCTTATCCGTCCGAGAGAAAATACGTCGAAAAATCGATCGAATTGACCGCCGAATGGGCAAGGCGGTGCAAACAACAATTTTCGAAATTCGAAATTCGAAATTCGAAATTAAATGCGAGATCAGAAATCAGAAATGCGAAATTATTGTTTGGCATCGTCCAAGGCGGCACTTATCCCGACCTACGCGAAAAATCCGCCAAGGATTTATCGAAGATCGGTTTCGATGGGTATGCGGTCGGAGGCCTCGCGGTGGGGGAACCGGCGAAGACCATGTATGAAATTCTCGACCAGACGGTTCCGCTGTTGCCCGAAAATCATCCTCGTTACCTCATGGGCGTGGGAACCC
>CAZURX010000151.1:0-2955 GCA_964623015.1 uncultured Candidatus Peribacteria bacterium | reverse complement strand
TTTTCGCTTTTTCTTCCTTTCGCGATGGCGAATTTCGCGCTCCACCTCGTAGATACCCCTGGAGGACGAAATAACAAACACCAAGTCCTTGTCGTCGGAAAGAGGGATTTTTTCCATGGCGTCGATCCGAACCGACTCGTCCATCTTCTCGTCATACAAGGCCAGCTGGTCAAATTTTCCCATGGCCTGCCTGGTGTACTCCAAAAAATCGGCCTTTTCCCATCGGCCCTTGGACTTGAGTTCGCGCTCGCTTTCCAAGACCCAGTCGATCCGGCGCCGATTTTCTTCCAGGCTATCCTGGCTGAGGTCGGTGAACTCCTCGTGACCAAAACCATAGGAATCGATGTTGCCCGCCAAGCTGAAGATCGGGCGGATCCGCCTGAAAAAACGGTTATCCAGCGCCACGCGGTCCGCATGCAAAATGGCCCACGCCGCCAACACGGTGTCCAGGTCCGGCTCATTCCCGATGATGTTCAGGCCCGTGGAACCAATCACCCGCTTGCGGGTCATGCGGAGCGCCTGCTCGCAGGTGGAAAGGGTGATGGAGCGATGACAGCCCGCATGGTGGTCCAGCGAATAGATGTGGCGGCGCTGATCCATGTAAGGCCCTTGGCTGGCACTATCCAAATACACCGTGTTTTGCGGGTGATCGGGCTGATCCAGCGCGCTGCTTTCGATCTGATGCCCGCGGAGGACATACAGCCGATTGGGGGTGTTCGAGGAAATATCCAATGATGACCGAGACAGAAAACGCTCGGGCGCTCCGTTCCATTCGCCATTCCCTATCTGGTAACGGGAACCTGACTTTTTGGCCATAGTGAAATGTGATGACTTATTGAACTCTTTTATGGACTAAGTGTCAAATTAGATATTTGACATAAAATTTAATATGTTGTATAATAAGCTATTAACCTAAGATATCTTTACAAATATATTATTAGTTATACAATACTCAATCTACTCATCCAATCATGGACACATCCCTCTTCCAGCCCATCACCAGCCTGATTGAGAAAAGCCAGAACATCCTGGTCCTTAGCCACGCCAAGCCCGATGCCGACGCCCTGGGCTCCAGCCTCTCCTTTTATTTGGCGATGAAGGAATTGGGCAAACAGGTCACGGTGGTGACCAACGATCCGACCAAGGAGAACATGGCTTTTTTGCCGGCCATCAACACCCTGCAATACACATTGGGCGGCACCAAGGATTTCATCATCTCGCTGGACACCTCAAAAAAATCGATCAGCAAGATCAAATACAATTCCGAGGAAGGAAGGCTCAACATCATCATCACGCCCAAGGACGGCATCTTCGCGGCCGAGGATGTGACCTTTCAGGCGGGAAAGAACCAATACGACCTGATCGTGGCGTTCGACACGGGCAACATCGAGTACTTCGGGCCCATCTACGAAAAGAACGTGCAACTGTTCTTCGATGTCCCCATCATCAACATCGACCACCACGCCAGCAACACGGACTACGGCCAATTGAACCTGGTGGTGCCCACCGCGGCCTCGACCACGGAAATCTTGTACGAATATCTGAAATTTTTGGAGAAAAAAAACAACAAGAAACTGATCAGCCCCGACGTGGCCACTTTGCTTTTGGCCGGCCTGATCACGGACACGGGCAGCTTCCAGCACGCCAACACGTCGCCGCGCGCGCTTGAGGTGGCGGCGGAGCTGTTGGACCTGGGCGGACGCCAGCAGGAGATCATCAAGAACTTCTTCAAGACCAAGAAACTGAGCACCCTCAAGCTGTGGGGCATGATCCTTTCCAAGGTGCAGGTGGATCCGTTGCACCGCATGGTCTGGTCCACCATCAGCCACGAGGATTTCTTGGAATCCGAGGCCGAACCCGAGGAGACCGAGGGCATCATTGATGACCTTTTGACGAACGCCCCGGGTGCCGAGATCATTTTCCTCATCAAGCAGAACCCGGACTATGTTTCGGTGAGCACCCGCTCCACCGCAAACGGAATTGATGTTGGAAAACTCTGCGCCGAAAACGGCGGCGGCGGGCATCCCCGCGCCGCGGGATTCAAGGTTCCCGGCCAACGGCCGTTCGAGGAAGTGGTGGCGGAGATTGTGAAAAAAGTGCGCGAGTTCCAGGCGAAGCGGCTGAATATTCATCCAGAGGATGAACAGGGTCTAAATCCTAGGCACGAGAACCTAAACAAACCACAGGGCCAAGAACCCAAAGCCCAAACACCCCAAACAGAACCTTCTTCTTCCAAACCCGAACCGAAAACCGAGACATCCTCCGCCAAGGCTTCGGAGGCTTCAGTGAAAACTGAGCAAAAGCCCGTTGAAAAGAAGGTGACGTATTTGGATTTTGCGTCGCCACGGTCGCTCGCGAGCGACGTGGCGGTGCCAAAACCTGAGGCTCCTGTGGCGCAAGCGCCCGTGGAACAGCCCAAGGCGGTTGAGCCAGCTGGTCAACCCGTTAAGCCAGTCGAGGCACCAAAATCTAGCGAACCAAAGCCCACGTTTGCCATTGGCCCAATGGGAGATTCCCGCCTTCCTTCGACCGAGCTCAGGACAGGTCGCGGGAATGAAAAAATGGGGGACGGGAATGAAAAGGGAAAGGAAGAACAAGCGCCTGCCCCTAAAAAATCCATTGAGGAGCGCAAGCTTCCACCCAATTTGGAGCAAAATATCACGCAAAATGTGGCCAAGGTGGCAGGCCAACCGCCTGTGGTGCCAAACAAAAAACATAGGAAGAGACATCACAAGCCGAAGGCGAGCGGAATTTTACCTACCGGAAAACCGAATCCACAGGCTAACAGCCCACAAATCTAATTCGTCTCTGATCATCCAACCTCCAAAACCAAAAATACGAATCCTCAAAAATTTTAAACTCGAAATTCGTATTTTTTAATATCCTCTATGACCGACGTTTCGCCCCACAAATCATCGGATCTTCGCCTCCACCCCGACCAGCCCGATTTTCGCG
>CAZURX010000150.1:0-2962 GCA_964623015.1 uncultured Candidatus Peribacteria bacterium | reverse complement strand
GTTTGGTGATTCCTATTTTCCAGCGGATGATCAAGGTGGATATCCGCACCAAGGTGGTCGATGTGCCCGACCAGGAGGCGATCACCAAGGACAACGTGTCCATCAAGATCAACGCGGTCATTTATTACAAGGTGGCGGCCGCGGAAAAGGCGGTGCTAGAGGTTGAAAGTTTCTATTTTGCCATCAGCCAATTGGCCCAGACCACCATGCGCAACATCGTGGGTGAGGTCACCTTGGACGAGCTCCTCAAGAACCGCGACGAGATCGCCAAACGGATCGAAGCGATTGTGGACAAGGTCAGTGATGCTTGGGGAATTGATGTCGAGGCGGTCGAATTGAAGGATATCGGCCTGCCCGATGATTTGAAGCGGACCATGGCCAAGGCCGCCGAGGCGGAACGAGAAAAGCAGGCCGCGATCATTTCCGCCGAAGGTGAGGTCATGGCCGCGGAAAACGTCAGCAAGGCGGCTAAGATGCTGGCTGAGTCCCCAGGAGCCCTGCACTTGCGCACGCTTCAATCCATCAACGACCTTTCCTCCGATCAATCCAACACCACGGTGTGGATGATCCCCATGGAGTTGCTCAGGGCCGTGGAAGGCTTTGTGAAAAAATGATTTAAAAAAACCACGCCCGACCCCGAAAGTTCGGGGAAGGGCGTGGAAAGGTTGAAGGGGGCCTAGCGGGCGACGGCCTCACATGAGGGCGTCCGCCACGGCTTTACCAAGTTCTTTTTTTCCAAACGGCTTCGGAAGGAAGCCACGCAGTCCGGATTCCATCAGGCTGTCCAGGGGTTGGCCTGGGTGCGACCCTGAGCACAGGATCATTCGCAGGGTGTCGTTGACACGCTTGAGTCTCCAGAAGAGCTCGTCGCCTTTCATAATCGGCATTTTGTAGTCGGACAATACCAGCAGGATGCTGGAAGGTCGTTCCATGTACAAGTCGAGCGCTTCCTGGCCATTCGTCGCCTGAAGGACTTGGGTGAATCCCATTTCCTGGAGAAAGCTTGAGAAAATCAGGCGATTGTTGTCTTCATCGTCGACCACGAGGACGGTCGTGTTGGGTCGCCCGGAGAAAAACTGCTTCACATAACGTTCTTCCATACTCTTGGAACTCCTTTGGTTTGGGTTGAAAAAAGCTTGGGGTGAGAGGGCCTCCTTTGTAAAAGATCAAAGCATTTCCCCCATTTTTTAGGGGGAAAACCATGAATACGTTTTGATTAACGCTAAAGCATTTTATAAATTTTAAATCTTTTGTCAAGTATTTTTTGTTTTTAAAAATTTCCAAGGCCATGGGTTCATGTTTTAGGGCAATTCCAGTGTCGCCAATCCCGCAGCCACCAAAATGAATGAGGCCAGCTTGAGAAGCAGGGCCTTTTTCGTCACGTCCTCGCGGGTGATGTCCTTCATCAGCGGCGCAAGCCCCAGTCCGATGAGGAAGGCGGCCAAGGGCTGAACCCCCATCATCACCGAAGTCAAAGAGGCTTTGCCAAGGGTAAGGGCATAGGCGAAAAGGATGGAGCCCGAAACGCCAGCGATTTCGTCGGCCCAGAAAATCGCCCAGGCGCGCCGGGGCATGTGGATGAAGTGGCGTGCCGTCCTTTTGAGTTGTTTGGGATGAAAGGCAAGCAGTCCGGCCACCAAGAAGCTCCCAAGGAAATAGATGGCAAAGGCCGAATAGAAATTAATAAATAAAGGTTCGAATTTTTTGAAAAAGACATCCGACAGCGACCACAAAAGGCAGGCCAGCGCGAGCAAGGCGAAAGCGCCGCTCCAGCGCCATTTCCCTCCAATCGTCTTGATTGAGGCTAAAACTCCCGCAAGAATCAGCAGGCCAAAGGCGACCCCTTGGGAATAATTCAGTTTTTCCTGAAGGATCAAATAGGCATTGAGGAGCGTGAAGGCGGGAACCAGTTGGACGAAAAGCGAAACACGACTCGGATCCTCGGTTTCCAAAGCCTTGTAGTAGAAAAGAAAGGGGATGGTCCACAAGGCCCCGCCGATCCCCATCCAAAGGATTGTAGGCCAGTCGGGGAAAGCCCACCCGCCCAAAAGCAGGAAGATCAACGCAAAGGGCAGGCGCGCCGCGGCCGTGAGCCACGTGAGGGCCCAGTCGTTTTTGATGTAATGCCGGCGCAAGGCGCTGTCGAGGACATTGGTTGCGCCCCATAGAATGGGTGCCGATAATGCAAGGATGAACCAAGTCATATTCAAAGTCTAAATCCTAGGCACGAAACCACTAAACAAAATCGAGGATCCAAAATCTAAATTCCAGAACACAAACATAAAACCATCAAGCCGAAACATAATAAAGGGTATTTGTATCTGTTTGGGTTGTCTGGTTTTTGGGCTTTGGGGTGTTTCGGCCCTGTTTAGATTCTCGTGCCTAGGCTTTGGGGTCTCGGAAGGGGTTATTGGTGTGCCATATGCTCAGTTTTTATCCACGGCAGCGCAATCAAGGCAATCAAGGACGTGAGGGCCCCCAGCCAAACCGTGATCTGTAGCCCTCCGATTCCCATCCAGCCATTTTGGACATGCTCGTATAGGTATCCTCCGCTCACGGAGCCGAAAACCAAGCCGAAGTTCATGATCGAGGCCATGACCGCGAAGTTGGTGCCTTCCAGATTTTTTGGGGTGCTCAGCGCCACGAACTTGAGGAGCGCCAAAAATCCGACCATATACGAAATCCCCAGGAGGAAGTCGAGGAAGAAATCCAGAGTCACAATGCCATCGACCGCCGAGAGGAAGTCCCAAGCCGAAGTCCCGTGGGCAATCAGGTAGACGGGCAGGGCGAACAGGGAGCCAAAGCCTTTGATGAAAAAGTTTTGGCCCACGGCATTGGCAAGGTCCAATTGGGTCAGGGCTAACTGGCTCATCCCCAAAGCCGAGACGATCACAATGGTGCACAGCATAACCTTTTTCAGATTTAGTTTGTCCAAATAGCGATTAAAAATAATGGTTCCGGT
>CAZURX010000149.1:0-3014 GCA_964623015.1 uncultured Candidatus Peribacteria bacterium | reverse complement strand
ACACGGTCACGGGCGGCACGTTCAATGGACATGCCACCACGGGTTCCGCGGGCAACAAACTCACCGGATCGGGTGCCGACAGCAACAACATCATCGGAAACACGGCCAACGGCAATTATTACGGCATTTACTGCACCGACGGATGCGACGGCAACGTGATTGAGGACAATGATGTCGGCAACAGCCTGAACACGGGCATCCTTTTTGAAAACAATTGCGACGGGAATACCATTCACGAGAACAACCTCATCAACGATGGCGTCACCGCCAGCACCAATGGCCTGCGCCTTCTGAGCGGTTCCCAGACTAACGTCATCACCGGCAACATCATCACCGACCACACCGCGGTCGGCGTGTATTTCAGTTCCGATTCCACGGGCAATACCTTGGGCGGAACCTCCGCACAAGATGGCAACATTGTTTTAAACAATGACACCTATGATATTCAGGACGCGGATTCCAATTCCGGCGATAACAACTTCTGCGATTTGGTGGACAATTGGGCAGACACTGGTGTGATAAGCGGATGCTCTTATTATTGCGGGGACAGTCAAGTGATGACCCCTATTGAACAATGCGATGACGGAAACAACAGTGATGGGGATGGTTGCTCGGCCACTTGCGCCATTGAAAGCGGATGGAGTTGCGCCGGGGAACCTTCGGGCTGCCAATTGTTGACTGGGGGAGCGTTTCCCACACAGGGGGATGTTTCCAATATTTCCCCTTTATTCACTATACCCCCTTCGGACGGTGGAGCAACGGTCAATGTGGGGGGCGATGTGACTTTTACCGCCACGGCCCAAGACGTGAGCGGCGACCAGTGGTATTTGGCGGTGTGCAAAACCAATGCGGTCACGGCCGGAACCGATGGTCCTCCGACTTGCGCCACGGATCAGACTTTGGCAGTCAGCGCGGTAGCCAATTCCAATGCGCAGGCCACGGCCACCTACACCACCCAGCAATCCGATGCCACGGCCAATGCTTGGTACGCCTTTGCCTGTGACAAGTTGTCCTCGGGCGCCACATGTTCCCCAGCCTCTTTGAACCAGGGAAGCGCCACAGGCTCCATTGTTTTCAGCGGTGTGCCGGCGGACGGTGCCACGTTGACCATCGACGGGGTCACCTACGAATTTGACACCGCCAACAACGGCGTGTCCGGCGGAACCGAGGTGGACACCTCGGCCTCCCTCAACGGCACCCAGGCCGCCGCTGCCTTGATCGCTGTCCAGGCGGGCGCCTCCTCCACTATGTTCAGCCGCGCGAATTACCTTTACATCAACGCCGACACGGCGGGCACGGCGGGCAACAGCATCGCCATGGCCGAGGCAGGGGACACGGGGGACAAGATGACGCTTTCGGGCTCCACGCTTTCGGGCGGGTCCGACGCCAATGCCTCGCCGTTCGAAGTGAACCACGCGCCGTCGTTCGGAACCGTGACGGTCACCGACACTTCGGACGGCACCATAGAACCAGGCGACACGCTTCGGTTCACTTTGCCCAATGCCCAAATCGACGATATCGATTCCTCCCCCTCGCAAGACATGGTCAATATGTTCATTTGCACGGATGCCACCACCTCGTTCAACTACACGGCCAACACCTGCACAGGCGGATCGTTGATCTGTTCGACGGAACGTTGGGGAACGGCCCAGCTCATCGAGACGGATAACGCGGGGGCGGCTGCGGCTTCCCAAATCGCCTCAGACCCCTCGGGCAACATGATCTCGGTGTGGCAACAGTCCGACGGCACACGCACCAACATCTGGGCCAACCGCTACACGGCGGGAATCGGCTGGGGGACAGCCGGTCTCATCGAGACGGACAATGTGGGGGCTGCCCAATATCCCCAGATCGCCTCCGACTCCTTAGGTAACATGATTTCAGTATGGCAGCAGCCGAGTAATGGCTATAACAGCATCTGGGCCAACCACTACACCTACGGGGTCGGCTGGGGCACGGCCGGTCTCATCGAGACGGGCGATCTTGGGCAAGCATACCCTCCCCAGATCGCCTCCGACCCCTCGGGAAACATGATTGCAGTTTGGTACCAACATAATGGCACGCAATATAACTTTTATGCTAACCGTTCTGCAGTAGGTAGTGGGTGGGGTTCACCTCAGATTATTATGAGTAACACGGGAGGATATAATTATGATTTTAAAAATGTTTCGCATTTTTCCGGAAATATGATTTTGGTGTTTAGATACGCTAGTGGCGGCTATAACAGTATTTGGGCTAATCTGTACACGGTAGGAGTTGGGTGGGGCACAGCTCAGGTTATTGAGGGCAATCCAGTGGATGCCTCCAATCCCAAGATTGCCTCGGATCCCTTGGGCAACATGATTGTGGTGTGGCAGCAAAACAATAACGCTTGGGCCAACCGCTACACAGCAGGTGTCGGCTGGGGAACGGCCGAACTTATCGAAACAGAGTCGGGGGCAGCCGCGAATCCCCAGATCGCCTCAGACCCCTCGGGCAACATGATCGCAGTGTGGGCGCAATGGGATTATTGGAATCTCAGTGTTTATGTTAATCGTTACACGGCAGGTGTCGGCTGGGGCACGGCCCAGCTCATCGAGACGGACAATATAGGGGCCGTAGGATACCCTCAAATCGCATCCAGCTCGGATGGCAACATGGTTGCGGTGTGGTACCAGTCCGACGGCACACGCTACAACATCTGGGCGAACCGATACACCTACGGGGTAGGGTGGGGCACGGCGGCGCTCATAGAGACGGATAACGCGGGGCACGCCTATCAGCCTCAGATCGCCTCCGACCCCTCGGGCAACATGATCGCGGTATGGCAGCAAAGCGACGGCACACGCTACAACATCTGGGCGAACCGTTTTGTAGCTGGTATTGATCCCACTTCTGAGGATGCCGTTTGCGATGAATCCTCGAATACCCTAGCCCCGATTCCCACGGCCAGCGGATCCTACGGCTTCAAGGTCTACACAAAGGACAGCCACGGTTTCGCCGGCACTGGCACCTCGACTCAAAACTACACGGTT
>CAZURX010000148.1:0-3030 GCA_964623015.1 uncultured Candidatus Peribacteria bacterium | reverse complement strand
TTTTTCATTGGATTTGGTTTATCAAATACGCTTGCTTTTTATACTATACTATATTAAACTTAAATATAGCAACCGTAATTTTACAACCCATGCGGAAATTCTGTTCCAAGGTCGTCATTGAAAACTTTTTTGAGCCCTGCCTCCTGTTTTTGCTCCTCCAAAAGCCAAGCTACGGCTACGAGATCAAGGCGGAGCTGGATAAAAAATGCGGCTGCCAGGCGAACATCGGAAATCTTTATCGCTGTCTGGCGCGCCTCGAAAAATCAGGTGACATCACCAAGCGCATGGCCGCTGGTGAAAAGGGACCGGAACGCATCTTCTACCACATCACCCCCAGCGGCGAGACGTTGCTCGCCCAGTGGATGGCCGAGCTGGAAGCGGAGTCGGCCAAGATCAAAAAGCTTATTACTAACTACAAGCGAACTTATGAAAACCATTAACCAAAACGAGTTCAAGGGCGAAGTGCGCGAGTTCAAGGGCGTGGTCCTGGTCGATTTTTACGCCGACTGGTGCAAGCCCTGCCAAATGCTTTCGCCGCTTCTTGCCAAAATGTCCGAGGAAAACACGGATCCCCAGGTCAAATATTTGAAGATGAATGTGGAAACCGAGCAGGCCATTGCCCAGATTCTGGGCATCCAAAGCATCCCCGCTGTCGTGGTGTTCAAGGATGGCCGATTCATGTCTCAAAAGATCGGCGTGGCTTCCAGGGAGGAATACGCCAAAGCCATTGAGGGGGCCAAGAAGTCCGAGGCCTCCGCCAGCCGCAAGGTAATCGTGTTCAGCACGCCAACCTGTCCCTTTTGCCATCAGGCCAAGGCCTACTTAAAGGAAAAGGGCGTGGAATTTGAGGATGTCGATGTCTCGCAGGATCAGCAAAGGGCACAGCAGATGGTCGAGCGGTCCGGCCAAATGGGCGTTCCCCAATTGTGGATCGACGATCAGGTGGTGGTGGGGTTCAACCGCCCGCAAATCAACATGATGCTGGGGATTCGATAATCGATCAATTTAAATCGTTGGATGCAACGATCATTCCCGCCTTGACGATCAAATCGGCGGGAACAACCTCCAGCGAGCCCTCTTCCGTCTCCACCGTCCTGCACTCCTCATCGCCGCATTGGTCGCAGCACTGGCTTTGGCCTGTCTTGGCGCGGATCAAGTCTTCCAGCAGGTGGCCGTTGAACAGAATCCGATTCGACTGGATCGGGTTTTTCTTGAATTCCTCGATCGTCAATTTCGACTTCTCAAAAACAACTTTGATGCCCAATGGCTTGAGGGCTTTTTTGAGCTGGGGGATCGCCTTGGCCAATTCGGTTTCAGTGGATCCGCAACGGGGGCAGGTTTTCCCGTCGGCGATCAGCCGTTGCCATTGTATTTTTAGGGTCTTTTCCATTTTTTCATGCCGATGGGCCGAAGGTTGTTGTTTCATAATCAGATTAATAGATTAGCCTAAAATCCAGTTGAACAGGAATCCGGTGAACAGGATTCCAAGCCCCACAATCCCGAAGAAAATAAGAATCAATTTCGTTTTCATCACCCGTTTCAAAATCATGAATTCGGGGAATGAAAGCCCTGTCACCGCCATCATGAAGGCCAGGGTGGTGCCCAGGCTCACGCCTTTTTCCGTGAGCACTCCCACGAGCGGAACAATGCCCGCGGCGTTGGAATACAGCGGAATGCCGAGCAGGGTTGCGAGCGGCACCGCGTACCACTTGTCGGCTCCCGCGTATTGTGCGAGGAAGTCAGTCGGAATGTACCCGTGCATCCAGGCGCCGAACCCGATGCCCACTAGCACATAGGGCCACACTTTTTTGAGGATCGAAATCGTGTAGTCCCGAGCGAAAATGAATCGATCCTTCCAGTCCATTCCCTCATCGTCCGTCAGTTGTTTGTCGTTGACCATGTCGCGCTTGAGCAGGTTTTCGGCCTTGAGCTTTCCGATGGCGATGCCTGAGACAATGGCAATCAAAAGTCCGCTGGCGATGTAAAGCAGGGCAATCCTCCAGCCCAAAAGCCCGAGCAGCATGATGGCGGCCACCTCGTTGATCATGGGCGCGGCCACAAGGAACGAAAATGTCACGCCCAAGGGCACCCCACCCTCCAAAAAGCCCAAAAAGAGGGGAATGGCGCTGCAGGTGCAAAACGGGGTCACAATCCCCACCAGGGCGGCCAGCACGTTCCCTAGGTATTGGTTCCGCTTGGAAAGAAAATGTCGGATTTTTCCAGGAAGGATAAACGTCCTGAACACCGAGACCGCGAAAACGATCGCGGCCAACAGAATGAAGATCTTGAGCGTGTCGAAAACAAAAAAGCGCACCGCCTCGGCCAGATGAGTCGCAGGGGCGATCGAAAAAACACGGAAGGTCAGCCAGTCGGCCAGGATTTCAAGGGGTCGAAAAAGGTTCATGGGTTTGGCTAGGGGGCGATTGGATCGTAGGCTCCACGATTGTTATTGTCAATTTTCGAAGCAACCATAATTTGCTATGCTGAAATCATGGAAAACGATTTCGTGCATTTCGATCGGAATGCCCTTAAAATCACCGTCCAGTTCAAAACCAAGCCCCCTTTGATGATCGATTTGGATCATTTGGATGTCTCGTATTTCTCGGGCGGCCCCGGCGGGCAGAATGTGAACAAAAACATGAGCGGCGTCCGGCTTATTTACCATATTCCCGAAGGCTACCGCATGGGGGCACTCAAAACACGCGAGCTGATCGCCAAGTCAATCGGCCAGCGCCAGCGCGAGCAGAATTTGGCCGAGGCTTTTCGGTCCTTGGCCGATAAAATCCGGAGCTATTTTTACGTGAAGCCGTTCCGCAAGCCCACCAAAACTCCGCGACGTGCCAAGGAAAAACGGTTGAGCGGAAAGAAAAGGATGAGCCTCAAAAAACAAAATCGGAAAATCGGAAAACTTGATCTATAATCACTGTCGCTAGTTATTTATTTGTAGTCCATCGAATATCCATTGGATATCAATCGGGCGTCCATTTGTAATCTATTTGTAACCTATGAGGATTATTCCCTTCCAAGACC
>CAZURX010000147.1:0-3037 GCA_964623015.1 uncultured Candidatus Peribacteria bacterium | reverse complement strand
GGGCGCGGAATGGACGGCGCGGCCAATGCGCTGGGCTTGAGCGCCGCGAACCAAGGCTCCACCGCCTTTTGCAGGAGTCCGATGGCGTTCGTCAGATCGTTCCATGTTTCCTCCTGGCGAATTTCCAGCCTTTGGAAGTCGGCGGCGATGAACACGTCGTAAATTGGCCGATTCGAAGCATCCACGATTTGGAAGATGACGGGCTCCTCGAACCTGCCGGCATTCTTCACCCGCAGACTGTAACCCGCCCGCATCAGGCGAATAGCCCCTGTGGTACTGACTTGGGCGATGTTAAGCTGTGTTTCTTGATCAAAAATAGCGGCTCCGCCCGGGTAATTCTCGGGAAGCGTGTTGCCGGGCACATTTTTGGCAACGATTGTGTCGGTTTCGCTTTCATCCCCCACCGTAACCCCAATGGAACCAATATTCTGAAGGGTGAGCGGTTCGTTCAAAATTGTCACATCCGTGTTGCCATCCGCCACATAATACACGTTGCTGAGGGCTTTTTTTTCGGCTTCTGTCTCATAATTTTTCTTGAGAATCGTGATCCGCGTGGGCAATTTTTGATTGGCGGGGAAGGCCTTAAAGGTGTACTCGGGCTCCAAAATTTCAATCTGCCCTGTGCCCAGCCGCACGCGCGCCACATTTTTCAGGGTTTGGTCCTTGACCAGCACCGAGGACGGTCCGACTGTGAATCCAGTGATCTGATAATTGCCCGCTCCATCGATGGCATAATAATTATCCTTGTATTCGACTTTGGAATCCCCCCCCTTGTAAACCACCTTGTCTTCCAGCGGAGGCTTGGTGGCCGGGACTTGCCCTTTTTTGAGCAAACCCAAATTTTTCCATGTGCCCCAACGCTTGCGGAACAGGCTGAGCGGCATGTTGGTGAGGTCGTGGTTCGCCTCTTCGGGCTTCATGGATCCTTGCACGGTCGCCTGTTCCCTGAGCGGCGTGGCCTCGAGTTTGATTTCAGGCACATAGACCACCACCTTGATGGTCTTTTTGTATCGCGGAAACGCCTCGTCATAAAGATCTTGGCTGGCAATCACATCCATCGAGAACTCCTTGGGTTCGGATTGGGGCGGCAATTTGAATTCGCCTGAAGCCGGTCCTTCTGGCAGGCCATCCCGATTCACGTCCCAGTAATAACGGTAACTGCCAGAGGAATCCATAAAAATTTCTCCCGCATTTATAGTTCCCTGGGTATACACGGGAACCTTGAAGTCCTTAACAGGGAAATCGATGGGGGCGGGAGCAGACACAAACGCCTGGGGCGCCAAAAGTTCGTTGCGATTGTAGTTGGCGATCCGGCCGTAGCGGTCGAACCAGGTCATCTTCACATGGACGTAACTGTTGTCCATGACGAGGCGATACGAGTTGTCGACATAGGCGTCAAAAAGCACCGCCTTGTTTTGGGTGAGGTTGATTCCCGCATTGCCGAGGGTCGGAAACACGACCTTTTTGATTCCGGTCATAAAACTCCTGGGGTCCACCCCAAACCGATCTCGGGCCTCCTTTTCATCGGCAAATGAAGTGACCAAAGTCCCAAAGGGTACCAATTGGCCGTCCGCATACACGGGTGGAGGATCCTCGCCCACCTGCGGAAGCAAAAGAATGGTGAGATCCGCCAATTCGTTCCTTTGATGGTCGGCATCAAAACCCAACACCGACCGTTCCAGCTCTATCCCGTAACCCACCGCATTGGGATTGGTAGAGGGCAGCCAGCTGAAGGTGGCTGCGCCATTTTCAGTCAGCACCGTGGTTTGCATGTTCACCGATTCTTTGGGAGCAAGAATTGATTTACCGATGGTCATAAAATGGTCAAGCGTAAACAGGGTGTTGGGCACATGGGGAGCAATATTCTGCGTGATATCTTCCGCCACCGCGAGGTTTCGCTTCAGATAAAGCGCGGGGCCGTCGCTGTAGACCACATTTGATTGACCCGGGATGCGTGTGGGCACAAAGGCGGTTTGGACAATGGCAGGATTGTCGAAATGGGAAATAAACTGAACCGAGCGCCCTGTGACCGGATCCACCAGGCAGGTGCCTATGCAGGAAGTGTCGGCGGACGACGCCCCCGCCTGACCACTCTGTGCAGAACTTGGAGACGCCGTGGCCGACGCGGCCGACAACCCTTGGCGGATTTGGGCCACCTGAGGCTCAACGGTTTCCGTTTTATTGACCCTTTCCCCATCCGCCTTGTTATTGGCGAATGCCAACTCGAAGGGGGTGTTCCCTTCCGACACAGTGGCGTAGGAGCTCTTTCCGTTTTTCAGCCACGCAATAAGGTCGGGCGCCTTGGCCGCTTCATCCGCCTCCTTCTCCAGCCTGTCGCTATAAGCCAGCAAATCCTTTCGCTGCTCCTGTATTTTCTGGATCATGGTCGGCTGAGGCAGGTGGAGATCGGGAATTTTGTATTCATGTTTTAGCGTCTTGTAATCCACCGAGGTTTCGTTGATGGCGCTTATGGCATCGGACAACTCTTGGATGCTGGCGAGAAGCTCGTTTTTCAGGCCCTCCTGGTATTGGCTGGGCAGGGCGGACTGGGGATCATTGCTGTTCAGGGGATCCTGGATCGCATCCTGAACCGAACTGCCCTCGTAGGCGTCCTGCGCCTCGCCGACCGCATTGCCCACGGCCTCGGCCCCCTCGCCGACCGCATTGCCTGCCGCGGATGCGGCATCCTGAAGGGGTTGGGTGGCGGAATCGATCGCGCCCCCCACGGCCCCGGCCCCTTCGCCGACCTTTAGAATGCCCTGCCCCACCAGATCATTCAATCCATCCGTGACGCTGTTGATTTTGTCTTTGATCGCGTCGTAAACCCCATTTTCCTTCGCCCAATCCTCAAGTTCTTTCATTGAGTTTCCAATCGGATTTGAAATCCATTGGACAATGTTGTTTTCGAAAAACTCCTTGGTTTCCAACGACCATTCCAACCCTTTGGCGGCCATGGCCATGCGAGCGGAGGCAATCGCATCCACATAGCCTTGATTCACAATCCGCATCCCTTCGCCAACGGTCTTGTCCGTAGCGG
>CAZURX010000146.1:0-3080 GCA_964623015.1 uncultured Candidatus Peribacteria bacterium | reverse complement strand
CGAGGGGGCCTGGAACATCCACAAGATCCCGAAAGAGGAGATCCTCGCGGCCCGTTCGCCCAAGGAGGTTTTGGCCGATTTCGTCAGCTTTTGCGATGGAAAATCATTGGTCGCCCACAACGTGAAGTTCGATTACGACATCCTCAACTCCAACCTGATCCGCAACGGCATGAAGCCCTACCAAAACGACTGGGTGGCCGATTCGCTCACTTACGCGAAGGAGCAAATGAAACCCGGGCGCCTCCTCGACTTGGCGAGCCATTACCAAATCACCACCAAGAACTCCAAGCTCCATCGCGCGCTGTACGACGTGCATGTGCTCAGGGAAGTGTTGGATTGCATGATGAAGGAGAACGAGCCGCAGGAAATGCAATACTCTTTAATACTTTGAATGTCCAATGACCAATGACTCACGACTGCGTCGTGACCTTACGGGCAATGACCAATTTTGGTAAATCTTATTAACTCATGTTACGTACTCAACCCTGACGAACCTTAAACCTTTTGATCCAGACTCCCGCTTTTTTCATCCCGACCGATCCGCCTCAGGCGGAGAGCGGAGGGATCCCTTGGCCATCATGGCTTGGTCGATCAGGTAAGGGATCCCTCCGCTTCGCCTATCCTGGGCCCCTCGCCTACGGTCGGGATGAAAAATTACAGAGGCAAGCGCGTAACATCAGTTATTAAAATAAAAAAAATTCCTTCATTGGTCATTGCGTCATTGTGTCATTGGTCATTATGAAATAGCAATTATGAAATTAAGTATCGGTTACATCACCTTTCCCACAAAATCCGAGGCCCAAAACACGGTTTTGGCGCTGTTGGAAGAGGGCTTGATCGCCTGTGCCAACATTATGGCCGGCGCCGAGTCCCTGTTCGTGTGGGACAACGAAATCCAAAAGGCCCACGAGGTTGTGGTGGTCATCAAGACCCGCCGAAAAAACGAGGACAAGATCGTCAAACTGGTAAAACAACTCCACTCGTACGAAACCCCTTGTGTGGTGTTCACGCCCATCGAAAACGGAAATTCTCAGTTCATGGATTGGGTAGAAAATGCTTGTTAGTCATACAAATCTCGATGCCAGGGTTTGTCATGGGCTGGATTCTTTTTGTCTTTTGGGGCAATTGCCTTTTTTTGGATGGCCATAAATACCCATTTGGGTCCTCGCTTGAAGGCGACAATGATCTCATTTTTATTCATACCCATATCTCGTCGGAACTCCTCACAAACCCCAGGAATCTGCTCATTCTCGTTCACAATATAAAGGTCTTCTCCTCCATATCCTGAATAGGCTCTTCGGTGGCTGGGAAGGATCCGATGGGGAACCCCTGAGCATATGAATTGGGAGGCCAAAATTTCGATGGCCGTTAGCATTTTCAATTCCGGTAACGGCTTACAACTGAATTTTTTCGCAATTTTATTCCTAGCAGTCTCCGCTTCTATTCGGTTTTTTTTGATTTTGGAGCCAAGGGTTTTTGAATTTTGAGCCTTGGGCTTTTTTGGTTTGGATTTTTTTTCTGGTAGTTTCGATTTAGACTTAAGGGTAGCCCTTTTTCGAGTTGACGCTTGTTTGGGTTGGTCAGGCTTAATCTTAGTTCTCGGCATATTTGAGGCTGGCTTTTTCGGTTGTGCAGTCGTCCTATTGAGCTGTCGGGACATTTGTGTTTTTTTGGTCTTTGGGGTATCAGTGGCGACGCCTTTCTTGGATTGTTCTATGTTGGTCTTGGGGTCGGCTTTTTCAGGGGTCAGTATTTTTTCGGATATTTCCGTGTTTGGTTGGGCCTCTGCCGTTTTCGTGGAAGAAGACTCGGATTGCGCGGTAGCATAATTTTCAGTGGGCCGAAGGGTAGCAGCGGAGCCATAAATATGATCAATATCAGCAAGAAGCTGGTCGATCGAGCCAAGCACTAGCCCTATAAGTTCTCGTGGGGTCATGCACCTATTCTTAATGTTTTCAAGGCGCATGGAAAAATCACGATTTTTAATATTATTTAGATAGGCCAAAACAGCAGTATTGTTTTTATTTTTTTCATATATCAGCCGATCGACCCTTTTCTTTAGGTTGTAGATGCCAAGATCCAGTTTCCGAACGGTTGAGCTGGGATTTTTCAGGGCGTTGCTTTTTACCTTTTCGCTGGGGCTGGTCACCTTTCGTTCTTCATCGAAGGAGTCGCCAAATAAACTCTGAATCAATGAGCGAACATCCTCCATCTGATGTTCAACCACACACATTCTGTTTTTCCATGGATCAAAAAGGGTGTGTATTTCCGGATAAAACGCAAAAACCCACCGAAGCCCCTCTTCGGAGTATTTTAGGTCATCTTCAAAGAGCCGAATTTCCTCTTCGTCCTTCTTTGAATCATTTGTGTCGGTGGGCATGCGCATGGAAGGGGTGTGATAAGTTTTGGGCATATAAAGGGAGATAAAGCGTCTTCCTTTCGAATCGATGAGTTTCTTAGTTAAGAGTGGTGAAATTTTATATTTATAGGAAAAACTTATGGTTTAATATATTAAACCATAAGGATATCTAGGTCAAACTTTAAACCCCCAATGTAAGAATTTGTGGCGGTTTTAATGGCATCCGACAAGAAGGGTTGTTTTATGCGAAAGTAGTCCGTTCGTCAAAAGGATTATTTTTTAGGTGAACCCAATGTTTTAGTGGTGGTCGCACCAGGATTCGAACCTGGGGCCTGTCCGGTGTCCACCGGACCGCTCTAACCAACTTCATTAAAATTTTTAGTGATCCTGCCTTCTTTTACAATTCGCTCGATAAATCCTCGGTCTTTTTGTCTCTTTACCCAGTATTCGGACCGTCGGGCCAAGCTTATATTCGGGTATTCCTGGGCGAAGACGAGTTGAAGGGGGCGTAGGTTTCTAGTGGCCGTGACAAGACCCATCTGATGCCTTTCAAGGCGTTTGCAAAGCAGGCGGGCGCTCCCAACATAAAATCTGCCGTTTCGGCATTTTAGTACATAGACACAGTTTTTCATGATTCAAAAAATTCAATTTACTTCAATATATTGATGGTGGTCGCACCAGGATTCGAACCTGGGGCCTGTCCGGTGTCCACCGGACCGCT
>CAZURX010000145.1:0-3083 GCA_964623015.1 uncultured Candidatus Peribacteria bacterium | reverse complement strand
AATCATCGGTACGCACGTGCTGAGCCAGGGCGAGGGGGATCGGCTCGCCACAGTCGAGGATCTCATCGTTCATCCGGACACGGGCAGGGTGGAGGGGTTCTGGGTCAAGCCGCTCACCCTGCGCCTTTCGCACGCCGTTCTGCCGTGGGAAGGGGTTTTAAGCTGGAAAAAGAATCTCTATGTCAAAGACGATCAGGTCTTCGCCGAGCCCGAGGAGGTGATCCGCATCGCGGATATTCTGGTTCGGAAAACCTACTTTGTGGGAAACAAGGTTAGAACCGAGTCGGGGAAGGCGCTTGGCAAGGTGTTCGATCTGGATTTTGACGAGCGAAAGATGTTCCTTCGCTATCTTTTCGTGCGAAGGCCTTTTTCGCTTTTTCGTTCGGCGACCCGTTTTGTCCCGTACGACAGCATTGTTCAGGTGTTGCCGGAGATGATCATTGTTAAGGATGAAGAGGAAAGGGCGGTAAAGGAGGCGGATTTGGTCACGGATCGTCAGCCGGCCTTGGGTGCGTGATGGAAGCCACAAAAAAGCCCCCATCCTGCGTATAAAGCTGTGAAGGGGGCTTTCGATTGTCGAGTATTTATAGCTTACGGGGTTAGTGCATTGGTGACGAACGTGACGATCGAGTAGGAAAGCATGATGATCACAATGCCAATCGCCGCGTAGGTGATGATTTTCTTTGCCTTTCCAACTCCCTCTTCGTTTCCGCCGGAAGTGACCATGAGCACGCCGCCGTAGATAAGGAAGGCGACCGCGATAATGCCCAAAAAACCTAGAAAGTAGTTGATTAAATCGGTGATATTGGCGCCTAGCGATGTGGTTTTGACTACTTCAATTGAGGTCGCAGCGGCATCGGTCCCTTTGAAGAATCCTCCTCCGCCTCCTTGGGCAAGGGCAGAGGGCAATCCGGCCACAGACGCAAGAGCGCCTGCCGCGGAAGCGGTCAATTTTTGGATTGAGCTTTTCATGAACGTGGGGGATTTAGGAAGTCCCGGATTAGCCGAGGGCGCTGGAGACGAAGGTGACGATCGTGTAGGAAAGCAGGATGATCACGATACCGATGACGGCATACATGATGAGCTTGCGCGCCTTGGTGACTTGTTCCTCGGCACCTCCGGCGGTGACCATGAGTACGCCAGCATAGATCAAAAAGGCAACGGCGACAAGGCCAAGGATGCCCAAGAAATAGTTGATCAGTGTGGTGATGTTGGAGCCCAAGGTGCCTTGTGCGGCGGCCGTGGGGGCCGTGCCCGTGTTGGGGTTGTTCCAAAGGCTGGTGCTGCCCTGGGCGAACGCCTTGTTCACGAAGAACGAAGCGGACATTAGGGCGGGTGCTACTTTTTTAATAAGGTTTTTCATGGAAGTTTTAATTAATGGTTGTTAATTAATAAATGATTAAGTTGGTGTCTTAGCCTAGGGCGCTGGAGACGAAGGTGACGATTGTGTAGGAAAGCAAAATGATCACGATGCCAACTGCGGCGTAGGTAATAATCTTGCGCGCCTTGGTGACTTGTTCCTCGGCGCCTCCGGCGGTGACCATCAGGACGCCGGCATAGATCAAGAAGCCGACCGCGACCAAACCCAAGATGCCCAAGAAATAGTTGATCAGCGTGGTGATGTTGCCACCAAGGGTTCCTCCGGCGGTGGCGGCCACTTGGCCCTGGGCACCGCTAAAAATGTTTTGTCCTTGGGCGAATGCGTTGCTCACAAAAAAAGAGGAGACTGTTACAGCCGAGATCGACTTTTTGAAAATTGAGTTCATTTTTTCTTTTTTTTGAGAGTGATTAAATACTTACTATACTATTTTATCAGACATCTTAAGTACGAGTCAATAAGCGGAGGGCCCATAGAGGTCAAATATATTTGACTAGTTAAATATATTATATCAATATATACATTTTTTGAGCAAAATAGTTGAAAAACTCATGAAACTCGCGCTTTCCGATTCTGGGAATACGAGCAGGCGTAGCAAAACCCCGAGCGGGCCTTGTCGACCCCCAAACCAACCTACGCCCGAGCCCGAGGGATACGAGCTAAGCGTAGCGAGGAGTCGAAATGTTAAGTAGCTAGCGAGCCGTGCCGAACGGAGCGAGGGCGACAAGGGGAGCCCGTGGAGCAGTGAGGATGAATCATGCAGTCCGCCGAGGCGGACAAGTGATTCAAGGCTTGCCCTATTGGGTCTCGCGGGCCCCATGAGAAGCTCGCGAAGCAGTGCGAGTGTTCCGAGGGCGAGACCTTGAGCGGGAAAAGGCGGAAAAACCGAAGAGGTTTTTACGTTATAAGGTGGTGGGCAGGGAGGGGATCGAACCCCCGAAGGCTTACGCCGTCTGGTTTACAGCCAGATCCATTTGACCACTTTGGTACCTGCCCACGCGGGACTATTCTAAATATTTTTTTCGTGAACGCAACATTTTCTTGGTCACGGCCTTGGGATGAGCCCAAGCTTCTGGTTCGAATTGTTGTTTCCTATCACGGTCGGAGACCATGAGCGACCCTGAACCGGAGCGTAGCGACTGGTTCAGGGGAGTCGAATGGTCGGGGTGATCCCGCTAGGCGGGACGGCCTTCTGGTTTCAGGGTAATTGTGGTCGGGGTGACAGGACTTCCCCGCCTTCGCGGGGATAAACTTCTCGTCTTGCCACAATTTCATTTTGCCTAGTCGTGATTGACTTAATGCAATCTGTTTTTGGTGGTCGGGGTGACAGGACTCGAACCTGCGGCCTCCTGGTCCCAAACCAGGCACTCTACCAACTGAGCTACACCCCGATGAGATGCGAGAAAGCCGGTCCGAGGGTAGCGCAGGCCGGGCGGCCAAGCGCACCAAGGACGGAAATGATTATAATCTGCGAGTCCCAAGGGGGCGAGAAGATTATAACCATTTCCGAGGCATTCCCTTCTAGCAAAAATCTAACGACAAATTGAATGGAGCCACTTGTCGGATTCGAACCGACGACCTTTCGCTTACAAAGCGATTGCTCTACCAGCTGAGCTAAAGTGGCGAAGTTGCGAGATAGCCGGTCCGAATGAAGCGCAGGCCGCGCGGCCAAGCGCAATGAGGATAAAAATGCGAGAAATGTGCG
>CAZURX010000144.1:0-3097 GCA_964623015.1 uncultured Candidatus Peribacteria bacterium | reverse complement strand
GGGGCGATTCGGGTATCCCCTGCGGGTGGCGATCCGATCGATCACATGCACCCCCTGGATGTTGTGCTTGAAAGGGCCCAAAATCGACAGCAAATCCTCCCGGATCTCGAGCATCGCCCGAGCCAACAACACCTCGCCGGTGTGACCGAAAAACGCATGGCCGATGTCGTGCCGGTCGCCGATGGCGGCCGCCAGATCCTGATTGTGGCCGAGCGATCGGGCAATGGAACGCGAAAGCGAACTGCCCACGCCGATCATGTGGGTCATGCGGCTGTGGACGGTGTCGGGAACCGGATTGGTGTGGACTTGCGTCGTCCGCGCCATGCGCATCCACTGGTCGCTGTAGGCCCCACGGCTCCAATCCACCTCAAACGGATTTTGCTGCATCGCGTACGCCTCCGTCCGTGGCGCGTCAGGCTCCTGGCGAATCGCCTCGTCGGGCTTGGTCGCGAAGGGCGACGGCTCCGTGACCTGCCCCATGTTCCTGGCGCTGATCTCACGGCAAATATCCTTGATCTCGCTAGGGGTCAGCTCATCGGTGCGGACGGCATCAGGTTTCAGTTCGGCCATGAGTTTCTAATAAATAGTAAAAGGAAGTGATTTTATAATTTTTTTAAAATTCTGGCAAGATTTGTTTGTTTTTTGTTTTTTCCTCCGATTGCGGTATATTTTCCAGCGATGATTTGAATCATCACCTTCGCCAATCGTAATCATCGTAATAATCTTAAACGTCCTAATCATCCTAATTTATGATCGACCTCAAACACCTCCGAGAGAACCAAGCCTGGTACGAAAAGGCCTTTGCCAAAAAAATGGCCACCGTGGACATCCCCCACGTTTTGAAACTAGATGCCGAATACAAGGATCTTTTGGTGAAAGTGGAGGAAAAACGGAGCGAAAAAAACAAGGTGAGCAAGCTGATCCCCACCTACAAAGATACTGAGCGGCAGACGAAAATCGCGGAGATGAAGGCGCTGGACCTTAAACTTAAAGATTTCGAGGAACACCTGAACAAATTATTTGTTCAACTAAAAGAGGCCACCGACACCATCCCCAACCCCCCGCACGACAGCGTGCCCGAAGGTAAGGACGAGACCGAAAGCAAGGTGGTGCGGACTGTTGGGAAAATCCCGAAATTCAGCTTCAAGCCCAAAGACCACATCGAACTCGGCGAAGCCCTCGATCTCATCGAAACCGAGGCCGCGACCAAGACGAGCGGCGCGCGGTTCTACTACCTTAAAAACGAGGCGGTGCTTTTGGAATTCGCCTTGTGGAACTGGCTTCTGCAGAAATATGTCGAGAAAGGCTTCACGCCCGTCACCGTGCCCATGCTGGTGAAGGAGCAGATGATGTACGCCACGGGCTTCTTCCCCGCGGACCGCAACGAGATCTACACCGTGAACCCCGGCGAGGACAATTTGTATCTGGTGGGAACCTCCGAGGTTCCGCTGGCGGGCCTCCACATGTTCGAGCCCCTGCCCGCCGAGCAACTGCCCAAACGCTACATCGGATTTTCCAGCTGCTTTAGGCGCGAGGCGGGATCCTACGGCAAGGACACCAAGGGCATTTTGCGCGTTCACCAGTTCGACAAGATGGAGATGTTCTCGTTCTGCCATCCCGACAAATCCTGGGAGGAGCATGAATTCCTGCTCAGCATCGAGGAGGAGATTCTTTCAGACCTCGGACTCCCCTACCATGTGCTCAACATCTGCGGGGGCGACCTCGGCAATCCCGCGGCCAAGAAGTACGACTGCGAGGTGTGGATCCCGACGCAGGAGAAATACCGCGAGCTGACCTCGTGCTCCAACTGCACCGACTACCAGGCGCGCCGCGGCGGCATCCGGTACAAGGACGACCAGGGCACGCATTTCGCCCACACCCTCAACGGCACGGCCACGGCCTTCACCCGCATGCTCATCGCCATTTTGGAGAACTACCAAAAAGAGGATGGATCGGTCGAGGTGCCGAAAGTATTGCAGAAAGGAATGGGGATGAAGGTGATCAAACCCAAGCGATAAGCGGTAAGCCGTAAGCGCTAAGCGAAAAAATTCCAAAGCTTAAGGCTTATCGCTTAACGCTTACCGCTTTTTCGATCGTCCTTGAATTAAGAAGTATGAAAAGGTAAGCTTAAATGGCATAAAAAATTAAATCATGAACCGAATGCCAACCCACAACCCGTTTCGCCCGCCGCAACGCAACAACAGCTTGGGCTACGTGCTCCTTTTCGCTTTGGTCCTCACCATTGCCTACTACATTTTCAACCCCCAGACGATCGGCTCTTCCCCCAAGGCCACCGAAATCCCGATCAGCCAGATGATCACCTTGTACAACGAGCGAAAGCTGGCCACCATCGAGGCGAAGACGGACAAGCTGTATGCGACCGACAAGGACAAGAAGGAATTTTTCGCGGTCCGGCCCGAGGGCGAGACCCTGAAAGACATGGGCCTTTCGGATCCCAACAACCCCACCGAGATCAAGGCGGTCAGCTCCGAAACAGCCACCTTCTGGCTCAACGTGATTTCCGGATGGCTGCCCGTGATCCTGTTCGTGGCGCTCATCATTTTCATGGCGCGACAGCTGGGCAAGGGCGCGAACAGCGCGTTCAGCTTCGGCAAGTCGCAGGCCCGCGTGTTCGACCACAACGGCAAAAAGAAAACCACGTTCGCGGACGTGGCCGGCATGGAGGAATCCAAGAATGAACTGAAAGAGGTCGTGGACTTTTTGAAGAACCCCAAAAAATACACCAAGATCGGCGCCAAGATCCCCCGCGGAGTGATGCTGGTGGGCGCGCCGGGAACCGGCAAAACTTTGCTGGCCCGCGCCGTGGCCGGCGAGGCGAACGTGCCCTTTTTCAATATTTCCGGCTCCGAGTTTGTGGAGATGTTCGTGGGCGTGGGCGCCAGCCGCGTGCGCGACTTGTTCCAAAAGGCCAAGCGCAACGCGCCCTGCATCGTGTTCATCGACGAAATCGACGCCGTGGGGCGCCAACGCGGATTCGGCATGGGCGGCGGGCATGACGAGCGGGAGCAAACCCTGAACCAAATTCTGACGGAGATGGACGGTTTCGAAAAAGAGAGGAACGTGATTGTGATGGCGG
>CAZURX010000143.1:0-3134 GCA_964623015.1 uncultured Candidatus Peribacteria bacterium | reverse complement strand
TATTAGACGATTGAATTTTTCCTCTGAATCTGCTATAATATTTAGATTAAATTAACCGAAATAATAACTAAACCCAAAACCTTGAATCCGAAACGAATCCTTATTTCACTGGTCGCTGTGCTGGCTCTTTCTCAGAGCCTAAGCGCCCCATTGGCCTTTGCCTTGGAGCCTTTGGCCGTGCAGGCCTTTGCGACCGACACGGTGGCCGGTTACCCGTCCGCCTTGCGGACTTCCCTCATCTCCCCGAACCAGGATGTCCGGTTCGTGGTGGAAAAGCCGGACGGCACGGTGGTGCAGATCCCCGCGCAAGCGGATTTGGAAGGGGTGGCCAAAACCGACTTCTTCGGACACCAGACCAAGCAGGCTGGCAATTACAGAGTTGCGGTGGTGTATCCCGGCTCCGCCCAGTCTTCTCCGCAAACCAGTTTTGTGGTTTATCCCGACCAGGTCTCCGCGACCCAATCCACCGTGAAGAGCACGCTCCAGATGGTGGGTGCGGGTTCCGAGGTCACCTTCGTGGTTGTCACGCTTTATGACCAGTACCGCAATCCCATCGCCAACCATTCCGTGAAGCTGATCTCCAGCCGATCGGAGGACAACATCATCAATCTCCAAAATGGCGTGACCGACCAGAACGGACGGGCGAATTTCAAGGTGTCCTCGCCGAATCCCGGCGTCTCGGTTTTCACGGCAATGGATTCTACCGTGAACCAGGTGCTCGCGACTCGCGAAGAAGTGGTCTTCTTTCAGCCCACGGTCGCCCAAAAGCCAAGCTTTTTCGGCAACCTTCTTCGCGCCGATATCGGAGGCGATGGAGACCCCCTTGCCGGACCCGTGGATCATTTCGACATCGAAGGGCTTCCCGCCCAGGCCAAGCTTGGACAAGAGCTTTCCATGACCGTGACGGCCAAGGACCAGGCCGGGCTTGTGGCCAAAAGCTACACCGGCACCATTTTGATCTCCGCCATGGATGACGAGAACGCGACCTTGCCCAGCAATGGCGAGTACACGTTCAAGGACACGGACCAAGGCAAATTCACGTTTGACCTTTCCTTGGCCTTCACCCAGCTGGGGAAGCAGACCGTCCAGGTTCTGGACAAAAACAATTTCAGGATCATGGGCGAGAAAACGGTTCAAATCATTCCGAAAGACGGAATCCCGGGACCCGTGTCCTCCTCGCTGATGATCAAATCCCCGGCCGACGGCTCGCAGCTGGGCAACAGCACCGTGATCCTTTCCGGCCAGGGGGACCCCAATATCAACCTGAAGGTGTTCATGGATGACGCGAAAATCGGAGACTCCGAGACGGACAGCGATGGATTTTTCACCTACGAGGCCAAGGATCTGGAAAGCGCCGCGCACACCTTTTACGTGATGAGCGACAACGGCGAGGTCTCCAACCCGATTGCCGTGACCATCGACACGATCGCCCCTGTGATCAACGCCTTCCAGATTTTTCCCGAGGGGAGCGCGTTGCCCGGCGAATCGCTTTCCGTCACGGTCAGCTCCGAGCCCAAGCTCGAATCCGCCAAAGTTCGTATCCAGGGGGCCGAAACCGACCTCATGGAATCCGCTTCCGAGGCGGGCAAATACGAGGCCACGCTCATCGCGCCGGACGCGGACGGCAATTACGGCGTGGACGTGATTCTGGTGGATTCCCTTGGCAACAAGGCCGAACTCCTCAACAAGGGGTCCGTGCTTGTTCAAAGGCCCGCCGTTGTGAACCCGCCCAAGGTGGAGGGGGTCGAGGCAACGCCTGGCGATTCCCTGATCCAACTCAAATGGGCGGCCTCCACTCCTTTGGACAAACCGATCCAAAAGTACCGTATTTCCTACGGCACCAGCTTGACCGAAATGAACCAAGTCGAGGAAACCCAGGACTCCACCCCCGCTTTCGAATTGCGAGATCTCACCAACGACACCCAGTACTTTGTGAATGTCAAAGCCATAGATAGCACAGGACTTGAAAGCCTTGAACCCAGCGTCACCATCGCCGCGACTCCGGTTGCCCCAGCACCCGTGGAAGAGCCCGTGGTCGAGCCTGTCAGCACCCTGCCGATCCAGGCCATCCCGTATGACGGGGCAGTCGCCCTCACCTGGATGCCCTTCACGGGAGTCCAGGCCTATTATTACCGAATTTTTATCGGCACCGCCCCTGGCCAGTACAGCGACTCCATGACCACTATGGACAATGGCACGAGCGCGACCGTCACGGACCTCATCAACAACCTTCCCTATTCGTTCGCGGTGGCGGCCCTGGACATCAACGGAAACGTGATTTCCCCGCTTTCGCAGGAAGCCCATGCAACGCCTTCAGGCTTCGGCTTCCATGCCGCGGCCCCCACCCAATTGCCGCAAGATTTTGGAGGTTTTTACAACCAACAGCCCTCCTCCTACTTTCCTGCCGCCAATGCCCAAAACGGGAACCTTGGGAGCGTGCCCAGCAACACGAAAACAGGTCCCGAAACGGTTTGGGTGATTCTCGCCTCCATGGCGTTTGCGTACTTTTTGTATCACCACAAGAGGAAAATCCTAAATCCGAAATCCTAGAATCTAGACAAACCACAAACTTTCCAGAGATCAAAATCCAGAACACGAACTGAACCCCCAACACAAATATCGCCCGCCCTGAAAATTCATTTATTGCGTTTGGACTTTGGAATCTGGACTTTAGATCCTGTTTAGGATTTAGAGCCTAGAATTTAGACTTTATGTTCCGATCCGCCTGGCACCATCTCGCGAAGGACTACCACTATATTCCGCTAGGGGTGAAGCTTTTGGTTCTTGTGATTTTCCTCCGCGCGCTGGGCTGGGGGTTCGCGGATCCGTTTTTTTCTCTCTATCTTGAACAGTTCACCCCGGACTACGCCTTGATCGGGCTCCTGACCTCGATCATCGCCTTGACCTCCCTCCTCACCATCCTTCCGCTCACACGACTGTGCGACAAGGTCCAGGAGCACATTATGATCAACGACGGGGAGGTCCTTTTCCTCTTTGTCGTTTTTTCCTATATCCTTGCGGGTTTTTTCATGAGCATCCCCCTGCTGGTCTTTGCCTTGGCCCTGAACGGCGTCGCGCAAACTTTGGTGGTGGTCGGGGTCGAAGCCTACATCCGCAAGCACGACAACCACGGG
>CAZURX010000142.1:0-3219 GCA_964623015.1 uncultured Candidatus Peribacteria bacterium | reverse complement strand
TTCGGCCTGCTGCTGCTCTATGCCCAGCTCGTCCATTTCTTTTTTGATGGCGCGCATGGTCTGGATCAGGTCCTTTTCCCGCTCCCAGTGGGCCTTCATGCCGCCGATCTCTTCTTTTAAGTCAGCGATTTCCTTTTCCAGGGCCTTCAGGCGTTCTTTGGATTCCTTGTCGGTCTCTTTTTTCAGGGCCTCGCGTTCGATTTCGGACTGGGTGATCTTGCGGCGGATCTCGTCGATCTCCGCCGGCATGCTGTCGATTTCAATGCGCAGCTTGGAAGCGCACTCATCCATCAGGTCAATGGCCTTGTCCGGCAGAAAACGGTCCACGATGTAGCGCTTGGAAAGGCGCACCGCGCCCTTGATGGCCTCGTCGGAAATTGTCAGGTTGTGGAATTTCTCGTAGCTGGGGCGCAGGCCTTGCAGAATCTGCACGCACTCGTCGTCGCTGGGTTCATCCACCTGGATGGGCTGGAAACGGCGCTCCAGTGCCTTGTCCTTCTCGATCACCTTGCGGTATTCGTCAATGGTCGTGGCTCCGATGATCTGCAGGTTCCCACGCGAAAGCGCGGGTTTGAGCAGGTTCGCCGCGTCCAAGCTGCCCTCGGCCGAACCCGTGCCCGAAAGGGTATGGATCTCGTCGATGAACAGGATGATCTCGTTTTCCACCTTGGTGGCCTCGTCGATGATGCTCTTCATGCGTTCCTCGAACTCGCCGCGGTATTTGGTGCCGGCGATCACGCTCGAAAGAGAGAGGAGGAGGATTTGCTTGCTTGAAAGCGAGGCGGGGACATTGCCCTCCACGATGGCCTGGGCCAATCCCTCAGCCACGGCCGTCTTGCCCACGCCCGGGTCGCCGATGATCACGGGGTTGTTCTTGGTCTTGCGGTTCAGGATGTGGATCATGCGCTCGATCTCCTTCTTTCGGCCGATGATCGGGTCGATCTCGCCTTTCTTGAATTTTTCGTTCAGGTTGGAAGTGAAGTAGTCCAGCGCCGGGGTCTTGGATTTTTTGCGTGGCATCTGTTCTGGGCCAGGACCCTCTTTGTGCTGGAACGCGTCGCCGTAGTCGCCGCCCTGCTGGGGGTTGAACACGACTCCCTGAAGGCCCTGCAGGAATTTGTCGAGCGATTGGTTCACCTGCTGGACATCCTTCTTGCGGGCGTTGGCCATTTGGCTGAACATGTCCTCGATCTGTTTCTGGAAATCCTTGGGGTTCACATGCATGTTCTCCAAAATGAGCGTGGCCGCGGATTTGGGTTGCGAGACAAGGGCATAGAGCAGGTGCTCGGTGCCCACAAACGGATGGTTGTACTGGTGCGCCACCTTCACCGAGTCCTCGATCACTTTGGCCAAATAGGAGCTCAGCCCATGCTGGACCTGCTTGGCCTCGGGCTCGGGGTTGTTGGCGGATTGCAGAATCATGCGCACATTCTCGAGCGACACACCCGCGCCTGTGAGAATCGAAAAGGCAAGCGAGCGGGGATTGCTGAGGAGGCCGATGAGCAGATGCTCACTGCCAATGTACGGAAGCCCATTTTTACGGGATTCCTCCTCAGCAATGCTGAGGGCCTGTTTGGCGTTGGGGGTGAAGCGGTCGAAGGGGGATGAAGGCATAAAAAAGAATTTTTAATTTAAAATTTTTAATTTTTAAACAATTTCGAATCTCGAATTTCAAGTTTCGAATTTCGAGCTTTGAGTGTAAGTAAAATATATTAACATAACGCTAAAATGCCAATTTCCAATTTACGGTATGGGGTGTCGTTTTTTTTGTCATTTGAGAGTGGATTTTTTTTTATTACTAATTCATTACCCCCCCGTTTTTTTTATTGCTGAGCAAGCAGGTATATGGCGTGTTCAAATTAATTATAAAAAATACACTGAAAAATGCAAAGCCCAATGGAATTAGCTATTGACAGAAGATATATATATATATGCTTTAATATATCGTGCTCATTAGCACCACAGGTCTTGGTTGTGATCCATTGTGTCATAAAGAGGCATTTAGAAATATATGCATGCTTTGTGGCCATACGGTGTGGTCACAATCAATTAACGGTAATAATTTTTGTTTGCGAAGCGTAAGTTTTGTGGCCATGCTACGATGTGGCCGCAATCATTTTAAACAGTGCGAATGCGAACGAAAGCGGAGCGAGTTATGTGTAAGGGTTGTCTGCAGGTGGCGGGAGCGCTCCTGTTCACAATCACAACAAGCGCGGGGGCTTTCGCTGAGGAGGCGAAAGAAACCCCTGCAAACACGGAAGCAAAGGCTTTGGCCCCCGAGGCAAAAGTTCCGGCTGTGACCTCCGCGGACTACGCGGCGACATCGATCGTGCCGGAGAAGACGGAGGCCACCAAGATTGAGATGCCTTGGCTCAAGCTCAGCGGAGCTGTTTCGTTCTATGGCATCTGGAACGGCAAAAATGGAATTTCAGCCTCATTGGAGGTTGAAAAAATGTTTTATATAGGCGGGGAGCTCCAAGGGATCTGCCTGCATCCCGGGCTCGATGGTCTGGTCGGCTTCGCCATGGACAATTCAGTGGTGAACTTCGCCCGGGTCGATGTTTCGCTCCTATCCCTGTACGGGTTTAGGAAACGATACGATAAGGATTCCGGGACCGTTGAGCTCCGAGTCGTCTCCGTCGGCGGCGTGTTTGAATACGATTCCACTTTGGGGATCGAAACCATTGGTGGTAGGGCTGGACCTATTCTTTGGGTCAACGGCCATGCCGCCATCAACGGGTGGTCGGAGATTTTCGGCCACTTCAAACTCGGGTCTCTGTTTCTGGGGAAAAATACCTTCGGAACCGAGACCTTGGGGAAGAATAGCTTCCTCGGGCTTGCCAGATATGCCGAGGCCCAATTCGGGTACGGATTCAGCATCGCCTCATTATTTACAATGAGGTTTGGTGCAAATCTTTCCGGTGATGCGGTTTTCTCCGGGAAGATTGACCGAGGCCAAGAGCCAATAGTAACCAGCACAGGCGAGGAAGATTGGAGACCGATTTTAGTTCCAGGGGTCTCAATAATCCGCTTCTCCCCCTGGGTAGGGTTTGACCGTATCGCCGGCGGACCGGTGAGTCTGTTCTATCGGTACGAAATGACCCACATGTATTATGGCGATTGGTCGGCCCCTGGGGATAACCAATGGCATTCAACCCACCAGCTCACCATTGGGCTTAATCTTGCCTACTATTGATCGACCACACCTTTAACCACCTC
>CAZURX010000141.1:0-3222 GCA_964623015.1 uncultured Candidatus Peribacteria bacterium | reverse complement strand
ATTTGGAGACCAGCGAAGTCACCCTGAAATTAGGGGACAAGACCAACCCCGCGGTCTTCACGCCCGCCGGCAAGGAGGACTACATCCATATCATTATGCCACTCAAAATATAGTGCGAGTGCGAGTCGCAAGTGCGAGCAGAGAATTAAATTTAACCAATAATTCAACCTATAAACACAACAATCGAATGTCCGACACTTGGCTAAAGTCTTAGCCATTTGTTCGGCGCTGATTGTTGGAAGTTGATACAACTTCGCAACCTTAATTATTAACACTTCGAAGCTTTTATGTGAATTAGATTGAAGCATCCAGTTTGCTTCGTTGTATTCATACAATCCTAGAGCGAAGAAGTATGACTGCAGTTCCGTGAACATCTACTCCTCTTTCCCCAAGAAAGGACATCACGACATTTTCAACACCTTCCAACCCAACCAACCATTGGTTATTTCGGGTGTGGGAAATATCAGCGCCAAGGGTTATTTTGTCAGCGATTTCCTCAAAAATTTCAAGAACCGCAATATCCTTTGGCTCACCAACGACAATAAGGATATCTACGAACTGAAAAACAACCTCCCCTTTTGGACCGACCTTCCCATCGTCTCCTTGGACCACCTTCTAGAGGAGGGTGGCGGGGATTACCGAATGGCCGAGACGGTGTTGGCCCTCAACGACGGAAAACCCCGCGTCTATTTGTTGGGGCACAAAGACATCCATGTCGGGTTGCCCACCTACCAGGAATTGGTTGAACAAGGGGTTTTGTTGCTGAAAAACCAAGAAATCCGAACCGTGGAATTCTTCAACAAGCTGATCCAGATGGGGTATCAGCCCAGTTCCGACATCATGCTCAAAAAAGGGGAATACCGGCGCTCGGGCGGAGTGGTGAATGTGTTTCCCCCAAACTTCGAGAACCTGATCAAGATCGAGGTGGATTATGACAAGGTGGCTGGCATTTGGGATTACAACCAGGAAACCAAGCAGCTTGGGGAGGAGCTGGAAAAAATAGACATTTTGCCCATCGGCGTCACCACCAAAAACACCCAGTTGCTGAACCATTTTTCCTCTGAGGATTTGCTGGTGGTCGACGACATCGACGAGCAGGACGAGCAACTTGGGAAGGACGTTGAATCCAATCCCTCCAAAAAAGTCATTTTCACCTCCTTTCCGCGGAACGACGAGCCTTATTTCCACCTCCGCTACCTTTCGGTCCTGAAATACTACAACGTCTTCGACCTGCTCAACGACCTTCGGGACAAACTCCAGCGCGAATGGAAGATCATCATCCTCACCAAGCGCGCGAAGGAGCTTTCCGCGATTTTCGACGAGGAGACCATCGCCTACAGCACCAAGAACGACGAGAGCGCCAGAATAAACATCGTCGACGCCGGAGAATTGGAAAATGTTCCCACCTCGTTCCAAAACCCGGAACTGAAAATCCAGCTGCTCACGGACAAGGAAATCTTCAACCTCAAAAAGTCGGTTCGCAGCCAAACCGGTGAAAAAATCAACCTCGACTTTCTCACGGGGCTTCGGGTCGGAGACTTGATCGTTCACCTGGACCACGGCATCGGCCGTTTTTTGGGGGTCGTCACCAAGACCATCGACGAGATCAACCGTGAATACCTCGAGATTGCCTACGCCGAGAACGACCGCCTTTTTGTCCCCATCGACCAGGCTGACAAGATCAGCAAGTATGTGGGGGGCGAGGAAAACGAACCCCAGCTGAGCCGGTTGGGTTCGGTGGAGTGGAAAAACATCAGCCTCAAGGTCAAGAAAGAGACCCAGAAAATAGCCAAGGAACTTTTGGAGCTTTACGCAAAGCGAGCCCAGGCCAAGGGCACCCAGTACGGCCAAGACACCGAAGCCCAAAGGCTTTTCGAGGAAGCCTTCCCCTACGAGGAAACCCCCGGCCAGATGAAATCAATCCTGGATGTGAAGGCCGACATGGAAAGTGGCCGACCGATGGACCGTTTGGTGTGCGGCGATGTGGGGTTTGGCAAGACCGAAGTCGCCATGCGCGCGGCCTTCAAGGCGGTTCAGGGGGGCAAGCAGGTGGCGTTCCTTTCCCCCATCACTATTTTGGCCGACCAGCACTACAAGACCTTTGTGAAACGCGCGGCCGGCTTTGACGTGAAGATCGAGATGATGAGCCGGTTCAGGACCGCCAAGGAGCAAACCGCGATTTTGGAAAAACTAAGAAAGGGGGAAATCGACATCATTATCGGCACCCATCGCCTTTTCCAGCCCGACGTGAAATTCCTAAATCTGGGAATGGTCATTATTGACGAAGAGCAGCGTTTTGGGGTGAAGCAGAAAGAGATTTTTAAGAAGATGAGGAACCAGGTCGACATTCTCACCCTCACCGCCACGCCGATTCCGCGGACCATGAATCTTTCGCTCAACAAATTGCGCGACATCTCCGTTATCACCACCCCACCCCCCGGCCGCCTCCCCATCATCACCGAGGTGCGCCGCTACGGCGACAACCTGATCGTCGAGGCGATCACCAAGGAAATTGAACGGGGCGGACAGGTTTATTTTCTGCACAACCGCGTCGAAACCATCGAAAGCATCGCCGAAAAACTTCGCCGCCTCATCCCCAACGCGCGCTTCATCGTGGCGCACGGGCAGCTAAAACCCGCGGATCTAGAGGAGAGAATCGTCCAATTCAAGGAAAAGAAATTCGATGTGCTGGTCTCCTCCACCATCATCGAGAACGGGATTGACCTGCCGAACGCCAACACCCTGATCGTGGACGATGCCGAGAATTTCGGGCTGGCCCAGCTTTATCAGCTCCGCGGACGCATCGGACGAAGCAAAACCCAGGCCTACGCCTATTTCCTCTACCAAGCCCGTCAGCTTAGATTGGACGCCAAAAAACGACTCAGGGCCATTGTGGATGCCTCGGAGCTTGGATCGGGATTCCAGATCGCCATGCGCGACCTTGAAATCCGCGGGGCCGGCGACATTTTGGGGGTCAGCCAGCATGGGTCCATCCATGTGGTGGGGGTGAACCACTTCCTCCGCATGCTCAACAAGACGATCGAGGAGATCAAGGCCGGCCGGAGCATCACCGAGGAGGAAAAGAAGATCGATGTGGCCATCGAACTGCCACTCGAGGCCTACATCCCCGACAAATACATCCCCGACACCAAGGACAAGATCAACGTGTACCAAAAACTTTCCTCCGTGGACAACCTGCAGCTTTTGGAGGAATTCAGGGAA
>CAZURX010000140.1:1391-3232 GCA_964623015.1 uncultured Candidatus Peribacteria bacterium | reverse complement strand
TTCGAATCTATTTTTTTTGTATATTATTATGTATTTTGTATATTTTTTGAAAAGCCTAAAAAACGGAAAAGTATATGTGGGCCCTACAGGCCAATTACCTGAAAAGAGGCTCCATCAGCACAATATCGGACTCAACAAATGGACTGGCGAGAACGGCCCTTTCAACCTCGTCTATTTCGAGTCTTATTCATGCAAAATGGATGCCAAAATGAGGGAAAAATTCTACAAAACCGGATTTGGGAGAAATATTCGTGATTTAATCATCAGCGCAGTTTCAGCCTCCGCCAGAGGCGGATGAGCCTGTGGCTCAAGTGATCCGCCTCTGGCGGAGGTAGCGCGCGTCGTTCGGGACGACGAGGCCGCAGGTTCAAGTCCTGTCACTCCGACCATTCGACTCCCCTGAACCATTCGCTACGCTCAGGTTCAGGGTCGCTCATGGTCTTCGACCGTGACAGAAAGCTAATTGGCCGCTCACCCCCTTGGGTTTGCGTTTTTTGGACGATTCCTTGATAATCTTTTCACTATGAAAAATCCCCTTCTCAAAGTTGGCGCCATCACCCTTGGTTGCCCCAAGAACACGGCGGACACGGAAAGCGTGCTGGCCGATTTGCCTGATTCCGTGGAACTGTCGAACCCGGAAACCTCGGACATCGTGTTGATCAACACCTGCGGGTTCCTGAAAACCGCCCGCGACGAGGTGTACGAGAAGATCGAAACACACAAAAATAGGAAAATAATCCTGTTCGGGTGCATGGCCGGCATTCTGAAGCAGGACATCTTCACCACGCATCCCCAGGTTTTTGCCGTGGTGAGCGGGCTCCACTATCCCAAAATGGCCGAAATCCTCAAGACCGTGGCCAACGACCAAAAGGTCTTCGCAGTGGCCAAGGAACCCCTGAAATTCGTGGAGATGAAGGGCAAACTATTGATCACCAGCCCAAGCTTCGCCTACATCAAGATCGCCGAAGGTTGCGACAACGGGTGCGCATTCTGCCTGATCCCCTCCCTCAAAGGCTCATACCGCAGCCGCAAATTTGAAAGCATTATCGAGGAAGCCAAAGAACTTATCAGCCTCGGCGTAAAAGATATCATTCTGGTCGCGCAGGATTGCGGGCTTTACGGATTCGACCTGTACGGCAAAAAACGATTGGCGGAACTGATAAAGACGATCGCGGACCTGAAGGGCGACTTCTGGGTGCGGGTGCTCTATGTGTACCCCGAGCGGATCGACGATGATTTGCTCAAAACAATGGCGAACCATCCAAAGATCTGCAAATACCTCGATATCCCGCTCCAGCACGGCGATTCCGATGTGCTGAAGGCCATGCGACGGCCGTCCGACGTGAAACGCACAATGGAAAAGATCAAGCACATCCGAAAGATGGTTCCCGATGTGACCCTGCGCACCAGCCTGATCGTCGGGTTTCCGGGCGAAACCGCTCAACAATTCGACCACTTCCTCGATTTCCTGAAAACCATCCGCTTTGACCATGCGGGCGTGTTCGAGTACTCGCGCGAGCAGGGCACCAAAGCCTACCATTTGGAGAGCCAAGTGGACGAAAAAACGAAAAAAGCCAGACGGGAAAAGGCGATGTTGCTCCAACAGAAAATTTCCCTCGAAATCAACCAATCGCTGGCCAGCTCGACAATGAGGGCCTTGGTCGAATCGTACGACGAGACTAAGAAGCTCTATTTAGCCCGCCCCATGCGCTTCGCTCCCGAGATCGACGGGACGCTTTTTGTGAAATCGAAAAGGAAACTGAAGCTGAACACATTCCACGAGGTCAAAATCACGGAAACGGAGCCGTACGACCTTTATGGAGAGGTGGTATAATGGCAAT
>CAZURX010000140.1:0-1381 GCA_964623015.1 uncultured Candidatus Peribacteria bacterium | reverse complement strand
TGAAAAAAATCCTATTCGTCATCCTTGGCATCGCCTTGGTCGCCCTCTTGGGACTTGGCGCATTTTTTGGGAAAAGCCGACTATCAAGCTTTCTCAAGGATTACAAACAACTCAAACACTTAGAGGAAAAGGAGAAAGCGGTCGATGAGATCATTCTAAAAATCAATGAACTCACCAACAACGGCTCCGAGGAGGAGGCCATCCCCCAAGAGAACCAAAAGATCGAGGATCTTGGACTCAAACTGCCCCCCGGCTTTTCCATCTCCCTTTTCGCCCAAGGCCTTGGCAAGCCACGTGACCTGGAGCTTGGGCCCAATGGCGTGCTGCATGTAAGCGACACCTCTTCGGGCAGAATCTACGCCCTTCCCGACCGAGACAGCAACGGTGTGGCCGACGAGACTATCACGGTCATCGAGGGGTTGAACATCCCCCATGGGCTGGCCACCCATTGCGCCGATGGAAAATGCAAGCTGTACGTGGCGGACACCGACCATGTGACTTCCTATGACTATGATGCCAAGACCATGAAGGGCATCAACGAGCTAAAAATCCTTTCCCTTCAAACGGGCGGAGGCCATGTGACCCGAAGCCTCCTCTTTCTTCCCCCGCCCCACGAAAACCAATTCCTGATTTCGGTCGGCTCCTCCTGCAACGTATGCAACGAGAAAGACTGGCAACGCGCCAAAATCCTGATCTCCGACGCGGATGGCCAAAATTTTAGGGATTACGCCACCGGCCTACGAAATTCCGTTTTCATGACCCTAAAACCAGGAACCGACCAAGTGTGGGCCACGGAAATGGGGCGGGATCTTTTGGGCAATGATATCCCTCCCGACGAGATCAATGTGATCGAGGATGGAAAAAACTACGGATGGCCGAACTGCTACGGCCAAAACATCCACGACACGGATTACGACAAGAACACGTATATCCGCAATCCCTGCATGGAGCCGCTCGAGTCCCCCAGCAAAGTCGACCTCCCGGCCCATTCAGCCCCTTTGGGCCTCGCCTTCTTTCCTGGAAATGGCTGGCCTGCGGAATTCAAGAACGATCTGCTCGTCTCATACCACGGATCCTGGAACCGCCAACCCCCCACAGGATACAAAGTGGTTCGAATGAGATTCGACGATCAGGGACAATTCCTTGGAGCCGAGGATTTCATCACCGGTTGGTTCAAAATAGATGGAACCGTCACTGGACGTCCGGTTGATTTGCTGTTCGACCATGAAAGCCTATACCTCTCGGATGACAAAGCGGGAGTGATCTACAAATTGACTTATTCCGCGCCAAAATAAAAAATCCTTTGGCAAAAAAACTTTAATCAGTATAATAATCGGGCAGTCAGTTCTGTCGGGATGTGGCGCAGTTTCCGCCAAAGGCG
>CAZURX010000139.1:0-3242 GCA_964623015.1 uncultured Candidatus Peribacteria bacterium | reverse complement strand
GGCGTATTTGAGGATTTTGACGACGTTGATGAGAAAAAAGGCGATAAATTCCATAGCCATCTTACTATATACCATTTTTCATTCCTGCGCAGGCAGGAATCTCCCATCTTTCTGATCATTTAATAGCATATAGCTTTTGGGAAATTCTTCACTCCGCCCTACTTTACTTTGAATGAAAAGAATTATTTCAATTCGATAAATACCGCCATTCGACCTGTATCCTTGTTGCGGTACGAAAAGAATCGCTCGGGATGGCACTTGGTGCACTCGGCCTTGATCTCAATGTTTCCCACACCCGCGTCGGTCAGTTGCCTGAGGCTCAATGACCAAAAATCCAGTTTGCCGTTTTTGACGTAGGGTTGCATGAATTTCGGCAATAATTTTTCTGGATTCCCAAAATCAAAACAGCAGGGGCCCAGCGAAGGGCTAATCCCCACCAAGAGATCGTTCGGGTCCGAACCGAATTCTTTTGCCATTTTATCCACGGTTTTGCCAATGATGTTCTGGGCCGAACCGCGCCAACCCGAATGGATGGCGGCCACGGCGTTTCGCTTGGGGTCAAAGAACAGGATCCCTTGGCAGTCAGCGACCTTGATGCCAACGGCCAATCCCCTTTGGGTCGTCATAAGCCCATCGGCCTCGGGGCGTTTTTTGGGAGTTTCCTGAACATGCAAAATCGTATCGCTGTGGATTTGAAGAGCAAAAGCGGGGCGGACGCCAGCGGCTTTTTCAAGACGCCCCAACTGTTGATCGTAGTTTGGATCCTCACCGCTCAAAGACCCCATCGCCTTGGTGGTGATGCCGTGGACGAGGCGATCCGAATAGGGTTTGAAGAGGTCGAATTCAATAATCATTCCGATAGGGGCTCCAATGGGCGCTCCTATTGGGGCTCCCATAGGGATCCAATTGGGGCTCCGATGGGGAGGCCAAATTATCTATTTTCCGTCAGCAAAGTCGGGATCATGCGGGCCAGGTCGTAGGCGCGGAAGGTGGCCTGGGTTTGGGTCAAATGTTCAGCCCCAAGCCCCAATAGATGCACCGCCTTGTAGCAGGCTTCCATGGGGTCTATCCCCTGAGACATCAGGCCCGCCACGAATCCGCCCAGCACATCACCAGTGCCGCCCACGGTCATCATGGCGTTGCCGGTTTCGTTGATCTTCAAATGGTTCGGATCCGCGATGATATCCTTGGGGGCCTTGCAGAGAATGGTGGCATTCAGGCTTTTGGCCCATTTTTGGACATTCTCGTTGGTCGCCTCCTCGCCCGTGAGTCGATGGAATTCTCCCCTATGAGGGGTGAGCACCACGGTTCTCGGCAAATGGTTTGTGAAGAACAGGGCGTCGGCGTCCACCACGGTTGGTTTTTCAAGTTTTGACAACAGCTCCTTGATGGCCTCGGCCGTCGCGCCTTCCCTTCCGAGCCCTGGACCGATCACCACCACATCCGCATTGGCATGGCTGAACTCCAGAATCGGCTTCACATCCTTCGGGGTCAGATGATCCTTTTGAAACGTGTGGATGAGGAAGTTGAGCGAGTATGTTTTCGCGGCCTCGGCCTGGCTTGCCGGAATGAACGGGTAGACTAAATCGGCTCCGGACGCCTCGGCCCCCAGCGCGCAAAGGATCGGGGCGCCGTAGATCGACTCATTGCCGCCAATGACCATCACCTTTCCGTTTTGGCCTTTGTATGAATTGGGGTTTCTTTCCATATATTTTAATGATTATTGAACGGAAAAATTTTCAATTTACGAATTTTGCAATTTTCAATAAATTTACAATGCTCAATGTTTAAATTTTCAATGTGTTTTTGGAAATTTGAAAATTAATTCGTAAATTGCAAAATTCGTAAATTATTTGTCGAATGGCGATTTGGGATAGATTTGTACTTCCGGCTCCAATTCTACTCCAAATTTTCCCTTCACCTTTTCGTAAACCTGCACGGCCAGCTCCACAATGAATTTTTCCTGGCGTCCATTGCAGACACATTTGGTCCGCGCGACTCACCTCTTTCTTCTGACCGTTTGGATGACAATGATCAAGATAAGCGCGCCGGCGATTCCCATAGCCGCCCAGGGCAACCAAGGGTTTTTTTCCGTCAAACGACTTTCCTCCTTGTCGCAGGCATCCCCAATTCCATCCGCATCGGTGTCTGCTTGCGAAGCGTTGGGGTTGTCTGGGCAGTTGTCCAGTAGGTTGGGGGTCCTATCCCCATCGAAATCCTCACAGGCGTCCCCACGGCCGTTTGCGTCCACATCCGTTTGATCCTTGTTGGCCAACGAAACGCAGTTGTCCAAGATATCGACAACTCCATCCTTGTCTTGGTCGGGTTCCTGAAAAAGCGGATTGGGAGACGGATCCCCAAGTTCGACGGGAAGCACTTCCAAATCCTTGCCCAGCAAATCTCCGGACTCAGCCGTTCGGATTTTGGAATACGTTCTCGCGTCCGAATAGACCTTGTAAGATTTTCCAGGGCGTTCCAGCCAACGGATTTCCACTTCCCCTTGCCCTTTCAAGTCCTCCTTGTCCGACAAGGCGATTTCCCTGAGGCGCAAGGGTTGGGCATGTTTAAGGACGATGCGCCAGCGCTTTGTGGTTGTCTCGGGGAAGTTGATTTGCGCGGAATGGATCCGATCTTCCGCCACCACTGTTTTCCATTGGTTGTCGACCCAGGCCGACATGGATAGGGTGTAAGGGAGCGCCACGTAGTCGTCAAGCACCAATCGAAGACCGTTGGACGTGATATTTTTATTTCTTTCCAATTCGACGGAAGCCACTCCCTTGTCGTGATCCAGATCGAATTCCGCCACCGTGTCATATCGATCGTCCACAAGGGCAGAGGGCTCCCCGATCAGCGAAGACGTTTTTCCGATGAGGATTCGATTCGCCGAAAGGGAGGGCGCTTTTATCTGGGTCCAGGGTTGGGCCTTCTCATTTCCCTCTTCTATAATGGCGATGCCGAAGCGAGGCTCCGCGGACAGGAGGGCGCGGACAACCGTTGGTTTTTTGAGGTTCGGGGTCGTTGGGGAATAAACCGTCTGGAAGACCGAAAGACTGGAATCAAGGCTTTCTTCCGCGAAGGCCAAACCCGCCGTAAGCAAGAGGGGAAATAAAATGAGGACAAAACAAAATTTGGATGATTTCATAATCGATTGGGTTATTTTTTGAGGTTTTTTTGGAAATAGGCGGTGGAGACCAGCAACAATCCGATGACCACGAATGTGACGATTCGGCCGCCCAGCGCCA
>CAZURX010000138.1:0-3297 GCA_964623015.1 uncultured Candidatus Peribacteria bacterium | reverse complement strand
CCCGCTCAAGGTCTCGCCTTGCGCCCTTTCGCTAGGCTTCGCCCCGTTCAGCTTTGGGACCCGTCGGAGACCACCCAAAGTTGCGTGCGGGGCTACGCACGCTCAAGGGCTTAGGCTCGGTTTGTCATTGGCATGAGGTTCGAAAAAGACCCATTTCGACTCCTCGCTACGCACACTCGCATCCTCAAAACTCGGGCTTAAACGTACCTAGGATTTTGGCCCGCCCTCCAGAACAGGAGACAAACCCTTGCAATTCCGGCTCGAAAATGCTAGAATATTATGATATACACCTTCGCAAAAATAATAGAATTTCTGTATTATGCTCCGAAGCTTTTGTTTTCCACCCAATACAGTCCAATAATTATTTTAGCTACGGTGTATAATCAAATCATAAAAGCGAAGGAGTATAAATTAACTTTTGGAAATGGAAGGACTAGCCCCCACTACCACAGGCGTGACCCTGCCCATCGACAGCGTCGCCTCTAAAAGCCAAACCATGGCCGAAGCACCCATCAAAATCAGCGTCACCATCCCGACCAACGCCTACTTCATGTCCGGACTGCGGGATTTCACAATGAACATCGTGCGCAACGTGACTGGATTTTCGGAACAATGGGCCTATCGTTTCCAGTCCGTCATCGACGAACTGGTCAACAACGCCATCGAGTTCGGCTCCGCCCCCGGCAAAGACGTGAAAATCACCTTTGTGAGCCTGAAGGGAAAAAGCATCGAGATCTCTGTGGAAGACACGGGAACCGGCTCCACCAAGAAATCCGCAGAGGAGTTGGTGAAACTGGTCGAGGAACGACGCCATATGAACCCTTTGCAGATGACTTCCATCCGCGGGCGCGGTCTGGCCCAAATCGTGGCCAACTGGACCGATGTGCTGGAATTCAAAAATACCCCCGAAGGCGGACTGGTCGTGCATGTGATCAAATATCTTGAGGGCGGAGAGCAGCTTTAGCCATTTGAGATTTCTGAATTCTGATTTAAATTTCCAATTTTAAGTTTCCAATTTCAAGTTTTCAATCTAATATAAGTTCACAATAACCAAAACGAAAATGGCAGAAGTACAAACAACCATTCAGGATATCGACCTCGGCGGCAAGCCCGCCAAGTCCATCAGTTTTTCGGGCCAGCTGGACGAAACCAATGTCGACACCGAAGCCAAAAAGATCTACGAAGTGATCGATGGCATGGCCGAGCCCAACCTTCTCCTCGACCTCGAGGGTCTGACCTATATGAACTCCAAATCCATCGGCTATGTGACCGACTGGTACTCCCGCACGGCGGCCAAGAACGGCCGAATCGCAATCGCAAGGCCCCGCCCTAACATCCTCGATATCCTGAAAGTGGTCGGCATCACCCAGATCATCCCCATCCACGACACCTTGGACGAAGCCAAGCTGGCCCTTAGCACCCCTGTGGCGGCCAAGGAATAGCCACCCACACCTAGCTTTGATATAATAACCCCGATTCGCTTCGGGGTTTTTTAAACCCAACCTCCAAAAGCCTAAATCCGAAACCCTAGAGCCTAAACAGAATCCAGTGACCAAAGTCCAGATTCCAGCGCACAAACCTAAACCGTAATTTTATGACCAAGGATCGATTTCGTTTGGCTCGTTTGGCATCTGAATATTGGTATTTGTGATTTGTTTAGGATTTCGGCATTTCGTACCTAGAATTTAAGAAAATTATGTCCAAAAAAGACCTTTTCCTCGGAATATTCATTGTCATCGCCCTCATTGTCTTCGCCCAGCAGGACTTCTTTTTCAACACCCTTCCCAACAAAATTCTGGGGGGCGGTTTTAAAAAAGACACGCTTCGGATTGTCTTCCAGACCCCCCTGCTCGACCCCTCCCCCCATAGCCTGAGCCTCGATGACCTGATCCGCAACGCGAACCTTTATGAAGGGTTGGTGACCTTTGACCGAACCCTCAAAATCGTTCCGGCGCTCGCGGTCACCTGGGGCAACGTGGATCCGCTGACATGGAGCTTCAAGCTACGGAAAGAAGTGACCTTCCATGACGGATCCCCCTTCACGGCCCAAAGCGTGGTTGACAGCTTCGAAGAGGGAAAAAAGGACACCGCGCACCAACTCAGCGGCCTTCTCCAGACCATCAGCGAAATCAAGGTGATCGACCCCTACGAAATCCAAATCATCACCGTAGCCCCCGACCCCCTGATTCTCTCCAAGCTCACCAAATTCTTCATCCATCGGGGCGACAACGTCGGAACGGGGCCCTATGCGTTCAAAAGCTGGGAAAAGGGAATCAAACTTTCGCTCGCCGCCTACCCCAACTACTGGGGGCAACTTCCCACCTACGAAAACGCGGAATATCTGGTGACCCAAAACAAAACCCAGCGACAGGCGGACTTCGACCAAGGGCTCACCGACATTCTGGTGGCGGTCCCCAAGGAACAGGCTTTGGCCCTGCCCAAAGACCAGGTCAAATCCAGCTACAGCCTGGAGGTGAACTTCATGATGTTCAAGTTGGACGACCCCCTGCTCCAGGATCGGGCGATGCGCGAGTCGATCCACGCCATGATCGACCCCGCCAAAATCGAGGAAATCGGGAACAATTTCGTGCGACGCGTGTCGCAATTCGTGGCACCTGGCGTTTTCGGCTTCAACCCCGACCTTCCCCAATTTCAGTATGACGAGGCCAAAAGCCCGAAAAACCTGTTCGGCGAGCAAAAGATCAAGATCACCATGGACTACCTGCCCACCTACAAGACCCTGGTGGAGTACCTGGAAAGAAAATTCGAGGAGGCCGGCTTCCAGTTCAAGGGCAACCCCATCGAAGCCAATGAACTATTGGACCGTATCCGCAAAAATGAATCCCAACTTTTCGTTTTGGGCTGGCAGTCCGAAAACGGGGACGCGGGCGACTTTTTGGATGCCTTCATCCACAGCAAAGGCGAGTTCAACAACGGCCGCTACGCCAACGCCGCGGTGGACCGCCTGATCGAGAAAAGCCGGCAGGAACTGAACCCCGAACTTCGGCTTGAGCTCCTCCAAAAGATCATGGAACTGGTGAACGACGACCTGATCGGGCTCCCGCTGTTCGAATCCGCCCGCCTGTACGCCGTGAAAAAGGGGCTTAATTGGGAACCACGATTGGATGGATTGGTTTTAGCCAAGGAAGTACGATGAAAATGACCAATGACGCAATCACGCAATGACGCAATGACCAATTGTTGATTTTTTAAATATGATGTGGTTCAATGGCTTTCTTTGTTGTATTTAAATAATTTTTTGAATTTATGAGGGAATTTGATATTTATAAGCGTTGC
>CAZURX010000137.1:0-3332 GCA_964623015.1 uncultured Candidatus Peribacteria bacterium | reverse complement strand
CTAAGCCAACAATGGGGGTCACAATCCTGTCGAGTCCCACAAAATCCCATGTGGTCATCCAGACATTCAAGATCAGGTAGTACATGATGGCTTCGGCGAAAATGAAGATGCCGGCCATTTGAAACATTTTTCGTCGCGAGCCGGCCTCGGCCAAAATGGTCAAAAACATGACCAAAACCCACATGGCGCAAGGGTTGAAACCGTCGACAAACCCAAGGACAATCGACATCATGGGAAGAGAATATTTGGAAATATCCACCACCTTGCCGATCACGGGAAGGGTGATCCAATTGTTGGGGGCCTGGGCCGAGCATTTGATCGACTCCCCCTCGATGGTGCACCCGCTTCCGTCGGTCACCACATTTTTGCTGCCCCCCGCGGCGTAAAATTCCTCAAACGTGTATTGTGGCTTGCCTTTGGCGCCATCGATGAGCGCCCGAAATTTCTTGCCGGTGGTCTGGGGCGTGTCGAAACCCTGCATCAAGGTACCATCAATGATGGTGACCGGGGTGACCTTGGGCAAATCTTCCATCTCCATCAACTCCAAAAAATGCTGTTTGTGCTCTGGCTCTATGATGTCGTGATAGACCACAATCAAGTCGCCGCGCTCCTTCTGCAAATCATTCAAGAATTTCTTTTCATCCTGGCAATGCCCGCAATCCTGCCGCTCGAAGACCTCGATGCGAACCGTGTCGGTAGGCGTTTCGATCGCATGGGCGGTTGGTATTGCCAAAAAAGCGATCGCAACCAGTAGAAGAAGTGTTTTTTTGAAATGCATTAGGGTGGATTTATTGGAAAAAGCCTCAATATCATAGCACAGGATTGATCATTTTTCCGTCAAAAACCATTTCCACAATTCTAGCCACGATCCTAGCCACAATTCGAATAAAATAAGCTATAATCAAATTATGAAATCCTACAACGACGAATTGGCTTCGGCGTTCAACGAAATCGCGGACCTGCTGTCCATTTTGGACGAGAACGTGTTCAAGATCATCGCTTATCGCCGAGTAGCCCGAAGGCTCAAGGAGGAATTCAGGCCCCTCACCAAAAAGGACGCCAAAAAAGAGGTGCTCAGGCAGATTCCGGGGGTCGGCCCAGCCCTTGCCGAAAAAATGATCCAGTTCCTGAAAGAGGGCAAAATCGATTTGCTCGAAAAACTGCATCGGCAGATTCCCAAGGCGGTTCGCGAGTTGCTGGAAATCCCCCACCTCGGCCCCAAGCGCGTCCGCCAATTGTTCATCGATCTGGGCATCAAGTCCAAGGAGGAGTTGGTCAAGCATGCCAAGAGCGGCGCCATCGCCAGCCTTCCTGGTTTTGGCGAAAGGCTGGTCCAGTCGGTTTTGGGCGCGCTGGAAACAGGCCAGGAAAAAAAGCGACGACACGACCGAAAGGCGATTGAGCCGATCGCCAAAAAATTGATCAAAATACTGAAATCGACCAAGGGCGTAACCAGCGCCGAGATCGCCGGCAGCTACCGCCGCAAAAACGAGACGGTCGGCGATTTGGACATTTTGGTGTTGGGCGAAAAAGCGGCCGCGGAGGCGGAAAAAAACCTGCTCAAGGCTTTTAGGAACACGACGGTGCTGGCCAACGGCGAGACAAAAATTTCCTTCATGATCTTTCCCGAGAATCTTCAGGTCGACATCCGGTTTGTTCCGCCCGACAGCTACGGCGCGGCCCTGCTTTATTTCACGGGGAGCAAGGATTTCAACGTAATGATGCGGAAGGTGGCCATCGGCAAGGGTTACCTGCTCAACGAGTACGGCTTGTTCAAGGATGGCGAATACATCGCCGGCAAAACCGAGGAAGAAGTGTTTAAAAAACTCAACTTGCCAATTACTCCTCCGAATAAAAGAAAATAAGGATCCGCACTTGGGAATCATGGGCTGTATTTCTTAAAGGATTTTGACTTTTTAAAAACCTGCCTTGGACAATTCGCTCGCGCAAGGATTTGTTCACCCCCCTCCCGCCCTTGGATGCACAGCGAACGATGGGGGGTAAAAACGGGGTCCGGGGCGAAGCGGTCATGGAGATGTTCAATGAACGGCCCTACGTTGGGTTTGAGTCCGCGCAGCCCCGGCGAATTTTCTTGATACTCTTTTGGGCGCACAAAAGAGTATCGCCCGTCGCGGCGAGCGACAATTGGCGCTCAAGTGCTGGAGACACTCATGAAGGCCGGGGTGGAAAGGAAAACATTTGAAATTGGTGATCAAAACTACTCTGCGCTTGAGAAATTCAATGTGAACATGAATTAGTTGTCCTGCAAACTTGCGTACCAGCAACAAAACCGATAAACTTCATTCGCCTCTAAAAAAACCAAAACGAAAAGGGCTATCGGATCGACCGCCAAGTCCATTTTTCGTTGTCACTCATCTGTCTATGGCTGAAAATTTCTCCAAAATCCCGCCCAACAGCAAAGAGGCCGAGCAATCGGTCTTGGGTTCCATCCTGATCGATAAGGACGCGATCATCAAAGTGGCCGATGTGATCCAGCCCCAGGATTTCTATTACGATGTTCACCGGATCATCTACGAGGCCATCCATGATCTCTACAATCGCCACGACCCCATCGACTTGCTCACGGTGGCAAATCTGCTTGAGGAACGAAAGATGATTGAGGTGATCGGAGGGCCAGCCTATTTGGCGGAACTCACTTCAGGCGTTCCCACTTCCACCCATGTGTTCAAGTACGCCCAAATCGTGAAGGCCAAATCCACGCTCCGACGCATGATCAAGGCAGGTCATGTGATCGCGTCTTGCGGTTTCGAAGAGGACGAAAATGTGGAAAATCTGCTGGAAACCGCGGAAAAGGAGGTGTTTAGCATTTCCCAGACTTTTTTGAAGGATCGTTTTGTGCACATCAAGGAAGTCCTAAACAAGCGATATGAGGAAATCGTCAATCTGCACCATGCGGCCGAGGAGGACAAGGTGAAAGGCATACCCACAGGCTTCAAAACGTTGGACAAGATCCTGTCCGGCTTCCAGCCTTCCGACCTGATCGTATTGGCAGCACGCCCGAGTATGGGAAAAACGGCACTTGCCCTTTCCATGGCGCAGAAAATCGCCATCGAATCGCCCAAAAAGCGCACCGTGGGCATTTTCTCGTTGGAAATGTCCAAGGAACAACTGGTGGATCGCCTGTTCTGTTCAGTGCTGGGCGTGGATTCATGGAAACTCCAGCATGGCAAACTGGATGACAAAAATTTCGAAAACATGGGTGAGGCCATGGACAAATTGAGCCAAGCCTCCATCTTCATCGACGATTCGGTGGGCATGTCCATTCCTCAGCTCAAGGCCAAAGCCCGCCGCCTGCAAATGGAGCACGGCCT
>CAZURX010000136.1:0-3345 GCA_964623015.1 uncultured Candidatus Peribacteria bacterium | reverse complement strand
TGATTTCTACAGCATAGACCTTTTTTGCGCCTCGAATGGCCGCGATAAGTGCAAGAATGCCTGTACCCGCACCCGCCTCAACCACAACATCACCCGGGCTCACATTCGCTTCCAGAACAACATCCCCTTCCCTTACAACGGATTCAATAGCGCTTTTAAAGAGCTCAGTCCTCTTTTTATCGAACAGACATCGCTCTGCGTCTTCCGTGGAAAGCCCCCATTTACCTTCATGCTTAAGTTCCTGGCGGATACTCGGGTCATATTTTTCCATCCTCTCCATAGACTGCCTAAAAAGGCCGCTTAGGGCCCCAAAATCAAAACGCCTTATTACATCGCTTACAAAATCTCGCTTTTCTGCGATTTCCAGGGCATCAGACACACCACTACGGGTTGATTCCAGCTCCATCTGACCAGGTTGAAGCGGATATTCGATACCCCTCGCGTACCCCCTTTCCTGTGCGCTTTCTGCTACCATAATAAATTAGTAAAATATCTTATTATTATAGCACATCTACTCTAAAAAACCAATCCCTCATGCCTTGCAAGGATTGGATAATGTGGTGAATATTTTTTGGCTAGGACAAGCCATTATTTATATTTTTTTTTGATTCCCCTTATTTTTTGGTTATTTGGCGCCGTTTTATTTGGAAAATTTGATGGGAATTTTTTGAAAACCGTGGGCGAGACGGACGTATTTTGGTGTCATATCTTGGCTTATTTTATTTACCCCTTTTTCATTCCGAAGCATGCCGAGGAATCCCTATCCAATTTTGCCGATTCATGGGGGCTAAGGGATTCCTCCACGGCACTCCGCTTGCGCTTCGTGGCGGTCGGAATGAAAAAAACAAATGATCCAACGAAGAAGGCCCGAATAATTCGTCCTTCGCAGTAGCCTTGCTACGGAGAATGGATTATTCGAGCCTTCGATAAATTCGGTAGTCAATCAATGCCTATTTGCCTATTTCCTCCGTTTCCGCTTTTTAACTTTAGGCATGGGGCCGATAATAGGCTTTGATTCTTCGATTTGATGTTTTTCAAATCCTAATGGCAATAGAATTTTTTGTTTTTGTTCTTTTTGCCTGCTGGTCCACAACTTCAAGTTCAGGATCAAACTGCAAAGCAGCACAAGCCACCACGGCCACCAGCTTGTGATTCCAGCCGTTATTCCGATTGCTCCAGGGGCTGCGGGCTTCAACGTCTCGTCTGGCGCGCAAACAAGCGGTTGCTGGGTGGCGCAGGCCTCCACAGGCATCAAACTGTTGAAACTGTAGGTTTTTTCCGGCATGGCGTTGCCATCCAGGTCCTGCGCGTTGATTTTGACGCGGACGGGCGCACGATCCAGGAAATCCTTCGCGGGGTTGATGGTGATGGTGTATTTGTTCGGCGATCCCGTGTAATTGAATTTATTTTCGCCGTTCCTGGTGTAGGTGATGTCATTGACCTGAATCTTGAGGGTGTCCAAATTTACCCCGGACAGACTGTCCTTGATCACGAAGGTCACATCGGTGTCCAACGGGGCCCCAATTTCTTCCTCACTCGGTTTTATCTCCTCAATGGTAGGCGGAGTGGAATCGCTTCCGCATTTGCCTGTTTTGAAAGTATAGCTTGCCCCATAAACACCATTGAGCATGTCGCTCGAAGCCACATCGGCCACATTGCTGTCGGTGGTGCGACCAGGGCTGTAGTCGAAGCTGATAGTGGAAGACAAGACTCCCGGTTTCGCCTTGAAAACAATGGACCCCAAAACGCCGCGGCCGTTGTAGTAGCCTTCGCGGTTGAAGGCGGTCAGGCGGATGATGCCATTGCCCACGATGTTTCCCGGGTAGCTTTCATACACGCTGCCCGGCCTTAGCTGAACGCCTCCCACACCGGACATCTGGTCCACGATTTCGATTTCGTCGGGGTTGTAGCGCAAAAAGGCGTCGGCGGCCATGGAATCCTGCCCTTCCGTGTTAATGATGATATTCACGGCAGTCGCGCAATTGGTCACAAAGTTTCCGCTGGCCGGAGACAGGGCCATTTTGGCGGCGTGCGCTGGCAGGGGGGCCAGAAGGATGAGGGCCAGCAGGGTTAGGATTTTGGTTTGGATTTTCATATTATTTGGCGTTTTTCGCCTTTTTATTTTTTTGTATTGATCTGCGGGATGTGCGGGACTTGCGGGAGAGCTCGGGAAAGTTTTTGGATCAATCTCGCCTATCCCGCAAATCGTGCAGTTCCCGCAAATCTTTGCGTTTAAATTTTTATTTTTTCGCCATATTTGTAGATGTTTCCCACCACAATGCTCAGGTCCAGCGCATTAACCAGCCCGTCGTGGTTCAGGTCGGCGCCAATGTCCGCCGAATAGAGCTGGTTCACCGTGGCTGAGATATCCAGGCCGTTGATGAAGTCGTCCTTGCTTTCGTGCACGTCGCCGGCCACTAGGAAGGCGCTGCCCGACTCTGAAAAATCGATGGTTTCAGTGGCTTGGTCAATCGTTATATTTCGAAGCACCTTCGTCAGGTGCGAATAGCCCTTGAGCGAGATGTCGTACACCCCCTCATTTAACTTGTCGGTCGAGAACGCGGCCCAGCCTGTGTCGTTCAGGTCCACCGAGGTGGTCAGCATCGTTTTTTGGAGGGTTTTGCTGTAAAAGACCACCTTGGAAACCGTGGCCCAGTTGTGCGTTGGGTTCACCCGTTTTTCGGGATGGGCTATGATGCGGATTTCGCGGGCAGCCCCTGGCTTTATCTCTGTCGGCGTCTCAAGTTTGCAAAGATTGTCGCATCCGTCGCCTATAAGCTTGTTCCCGTCGTCGCACCCTTCGCCCACCTCCTTTTTGCCGTTTCCGCAAATCGCGACACCTGGAACAACTTCTTGTTTGCATAAACGGTCGCATCCGTCACCGTTGACCAAATTTCCGTCGTCACATTCCTCATTCAGCTCTTTTATGCCATTGCCGCAGGCTACGATCTGGAAGATCGACTCTTTTTTGCATTGGCTGTCGCATCCGTCACCATTCACCAAATTCCCGTCGTCACAATATTCGCCGAATTCCCAAATTCCGTTGCCGCAGATCGACCGATAACCTCCGCCACCGCCTCCACCGCCCCCACCCCCACCGCCTCCCTCCAGGGTACAGATCGCGGAACAGCCGTCGCCGTTCACGATATTGCCGTCGTCGCATTGCTCAGCGCCTTGGATGACTCCGTTTCCGCAGACCACCGCCACTTCGATTTGGCACAGGGCGCTGCACCCGTCCCCGTTGACCAGGTTCCCGTCGTCGCAAGTCTCCTGCGCCGTAACCATTCCATTTCCCCAAACTGGTGCGCAAACGGAAGGCGGCCCGGCACAACCGTAGCCGGGCTC
>CAZURX010000135.1:259-3355 GCA_964623015.1 uncultured Candidatus Peribacteria bacterium | reverse complement strand
GGAGGATGGGAAGTTTTTCGCCAAGCTTTATCCCGCCTTGGAATGGGAAAACATCCAGTTTTTCCATGACAACCTGGTTCAGGAGCTCGGCGTGAAGGACGCCGAAAGCATGGACGTGAAGGAGTCGATTGTCGGAGGGGGGAAAATCGAGCTGGAACTTTTGCCCAAATCCGCGGAATGCCGGCTATACGGCAAAAGCACCATTTATGGCGATTACGACCCGCTCACGATCGACACCGACATCATTGCGGACGAGATCCAGGATGTTTGCGAACTGGAAGACCAGTCCGTGGAGGTGATCGCGGACTATGAACCCTAGCTCACCGGTTGTGAAACGAATGGTGGATCCGCTTCGCGTGGCACCTGTCGTGATTTTTGAATATAACAAAAAATGTTTCCACAATTGGTGCCACCATTTGTGCCACTATCGGCTCCACAATAAGGGATTAGCCTCCTTCTTTTTGTTTGGCCACGTCTTGGGGCTTGGTGGTGATCACCCGGTCTTCGGCGTAACTGGCGATGATCTGGATGGCCACATGCTTGAGACCGGCGAAGAAAAGGCCTTGGCCCACCGTGGAATTGAGAAGCAGATATTTTTCCCCCTCGGTGAGATTAAACATTTTCACCAAGCCCTCCACCGCGCTGGGGGATTGCTTGAGCAGGAGCTGCATGGAGGAGTTCGTGATGATGGGGCGACCATATCCGGACTTGATGAAGTCGTCCACGTCCTGGGTGATGGTGGTGATGCCCAGATAGTATTTGCGGGCGCGTTTGACCAGACCGTACAGGAATCGGGCGCTGTCCTCGTATTGAACCAGCGACCAGGCCTCGTCAATCACCAGCATACGCCGTTTGAGCTGTGAACGGACACGGTTCCAAATATAATTCAGGATGATGTACATGGCGATCGGCCGCAGCATGTCCTCCAGGTCTCGGATGCAGAACACCACCATGCCGGATCCCAGATCCACATTGGTCGGCTTGTTGAAGATTCCGCCAAAGGTGCCCACGGTGTATTTTTGCAGACGTTGGGCGAGATTTTCTCCGCCCTTCATGCTGCTGAGCACATCGTGCAGGTCTTCCATGGTCGGGGGTTCCAACGAGCCCGGATCCTGGGTTTCCATGGTGATGCCCTTCAGGGCGTAGGTGTCGATGAGCGCCTTGTCCATCAGTCCCTCCTCCTCGGGATTCAGCTTGCCGAGCATCAGATTGAGCAGGCCGTGCAGGGTGATGATGTTCGCGCGGAGCAAATCCCCGGGCTTTTGCTCCTCGTCCTTGATCGCCATGGGCAAATCGAAGGGGTTGATGCGCCGGTCGGAATTGAGCGACACGCGAAGGTAGGTGCCTCCGACCATTTTGGCCAGGGCCTCGTATTCGTTCTCGGGGTCGATCACGATCACGTCGGTGCCCATCATCATGGAGCGCAGGATCTCCAGTTTCACGGCATATGATTTGCCCGCGCCAGACGTGGCGAAGACCACGGAATTGGCATTCTCAAGGGCAAACCGGTCGAATACGATCAAACTGTCGTTGTGGCGGTTGATTCCGTACAAGATTCCCTCGTTTGAGGTCAGCTCCGAAGAGGTGAACGGGAAGGAGGTGGAAAGCGGACTCGTGTTCATGTTTCGGCTCACTTCCAGCTCGTCCATGGCCAGCGGCAGGGTCGAATTGAATCCGTGCTCCATCTGAAGATTGGTCGGCTTGGTGAGCACTAAGCGCCCTCCCAAAACGCTTTCCAAACGGGTTTGGATCTTTTTCAGTTTTTCCTCGTCCTCGGAATAGATGGTCACGTACAGGGCATATTGGAAGAATTTTTCCTCTCCGCGCTGAATGCTGCGGCGCAATTCCTCCGCATCCTGCAAAGCCGTCTCAAGGGCCGGATCGGCCACCATGCCCTTTTCCTGATCGATTCGCATGGAGGATTGGATCTGGGCCACCTTCTTCTTCAAAAATTTCATGATGGCCGCGCTGCTGGTTGGATAGACGAACATGGAAACGTCCATGGCCACGTCGAAGTTGATGACGGGAGAGAGCCAGTTGGCCTCGATGTAGCGAGGATAGGAAAACACGAAGAAACTCTTGCCGACCCAGTTGTTAAGGCGGAATTTGTCGAAAAGAAATTCCATGGAAGAGGGCGCGATCAAGTCCTTGATGGTCGCCAACCCTTCCTTGTATATTTTTTCCGCTTCGCGGATTTGCTGCTCCTCGGTTTTTTTGTCCACAGCCGCCGGCGCGGCCCCCGGGGTCGCGGGCTTGCCGGTCCCGCCCTTCGGCTTGGCAGGGGGGAAGAGCGTCATCCTCAATTTTTGCATGAAAGACAGCTTTTTCGGCTGCTTGGCGGCCTCATCCATGACGACGTTTTGACTTTTTTCCGCCTCCAACCTACGCTTCAGTGAATCGGGGATTCCCGTTGCTGGCGCTTGGTCCACTGGCGGCTCCGAAGGATTCAGAAACACAAAGGTCGGCTTTGTCGGAACACCCTGGGCATGTGCCTTTTTGAGTCCCATGTTCGTTTTTATTAATCTAATTATTATAGCACCAAAGAGGGAAAAACTCAATCCCTTACCCCACTCCAATGGCCCAAAATTGACCCAAACTCCCATTTTTTACGCTAAAATTAGTTGACACGTATATATTTTATTTTATAAAAAAATTATTTTTTGTTGTATTCTAAGCCAAAATTGGCATATTTTAGCCAAACAATGTAGTTATTGACAAAATTAATATAATTAGTAAAGATAACAACCTTAATGTTGTTTATTATGGCTCCTCATCTTCGACTCATTTCAAATAATGACGCTCCAGATACCGCTGGGGCTGATCAACCAATTTCTAAACCCAATCTTTCCCCCATAAGCCCCGAAGAGATTGAGCGCATAAAGGAAGCGAAACGACGCTGTGAGCGGGTTTTGGCGGAAACCCCCCATAATACCGAAGAACAACAGCTGGAAGACCTTAAGCGTTTTGAGCGAGGGAAGCTCGTTCGCACACGCAAAGACCCCAAAACGGGCGAATTATTGTATTGGGACCCCCAAAACGAAGCCCATCACAACAAGCCCATCAGGGTCAGGGTGATGGATCTCGCCACCAACATCC
>CAZURX010000135.1:0-249 GCA_964623015.1 uncultured Candidatus Peribacteria bacterium | reverse complement strand
AAACCATATGGTCAGCGTTATCAAAATTCGGGGGATTGAATAAGGGTCAAATCCCTACCACCTTTTCTTCCCCTGTCTTTTGGATCGCCTCCTTTTCCATTTCGGCCAAAAATCTTTTTGCGACCTCAATTTTATCCTCCACGGGCATTTCGGGGTCCATGATTCTCCGATGATGGGCCAGGCTATGCTCTATTCGGGACTCTCGACTGATAATTCTCTCCTCATCGTACTCCAGCATTCGGTTTTTTC
>CAZURX010000134.1:2921-3380 GCA_964623015.1 uncultured Candidatus Peribacteria bacterium | reverse complement strand
ATCATTGCCCGCTATGTCTTTGAATGTTTTTCTCGGGTCATTGGGGTCCATGTTGTCCACACGGGACTCCACCTGATCGTAATTCTCCGAAATATCCTGCTGACGACCTTGCAGATTTTTGATGGCGTCGTCCTTGGCATTGCCTAGGGCCAAAGGCATGAACGATAGCGCGACAACCCAGAAACCGATGAGGATTGCCGTTTTCCGAAGCCAGGGGCTAAAAGTTGTGTGGGTCATAGCGAAGGGTAATGGGTTAGGCCGTGGGGCCAGCGAATTGGATGCTGCTGACGATAGCGACAATGCCGTAGGCCGTGATACACAAAATCAGACCCAATACGGCCCACATGATCGTTTTGGTGGCCTTTTTGTGCTGCTCCGCGTCGCCATAGGCCGTGAGATATTGGTAACCGCCAATCATGATGGCGATGACCGCGAGCGCCGCGGCAAGTCCGATCAGGT
>CAZURX010000134.1:0-2911 GCA_964623015.1 uncultured Candidatus Peribacteria bacterium | reverse complement strand
AGGTATTTGACGACAAACGGAATCAGCTTGCTGAACACAAAGCTCGATTTGATATCGCTTTGGTACAATTGACCTCCGGGCAAAACACTTCCGCCCACGGGCTTGGTGAGCTTCACCTCGGTGGTGGTCGAATCCGCGGCCATGGTCACGTCCCCCAGCACGCTCAGGACAAGGAAAGTGCCGATTTTTAAGCCAGTAAGAATTGATTTCATTAGCTTTGGCTGATGGTGAAAAAAGTCGGGTTTATGGTGTACAGAATCAGCGAGGCCGTGAACCACAGGATGACCCCGGTGATGGCCTGGATGATCCGTTTTTTCCCCTTGTTCACCCCTTCCGACTCCCCGCCCGCCGTCGCGATCTGGATGCCGCCGACCACCACAAACAGCACCGCAATGCCAATGATTAGGCCGGACATGTAGGTGTAGATGAGACTCAGGTAGCCGTACAAAAGACCAAACGGCCCTTGATATTCTTTTCCGGCTTGGCTTGTGAGCACCGCCTGGATGGGACCACGGACCCCTGGGAGAATTTGACCCCCATTCCATTTTTCGGTGATGCATCTGACTTGTTTATCAATATTTTCGCAGGCAACCGTATAAAGGTCAAAGCCTGGTTTTCCTCCGATAGGCTCATCCAGATAAAGACAATTGGAAGGGGTTGTCCATTCCGCTTGGCCGTTAACCATAGCTTCCTTAGATCCGCAGTCGCTGACCGTTGTTGCGCAAGGAACCTTTCCACATTGAGTGTCTTCAGCGAAAACCGGCGTAATCAAAAATCCAAGGGAAAACACCAAAACCAATGATGCCAAGATCCGTTTAGCCCCCATAGATGCTTTTGATTAAGAGTTGGACGGTGACCACGAGCAGGTAGGCGCCGAGCACAAAAACAAGGCCCAGGGCGGAACGGAGGATCATGCTTTTGCCGTTTTTGTAAGCGGTCTCGTCGCCCGCCGAGGCGATCATGCGGAATCCGCCGATGGACATCATGAGCACGGCCACGGAGCCGGCCACGGCCGCCATGATCGTGATGATGCGTTCGAAAAAATAGTTGATCCCCTGCTCGATCCAGTTTTTTTTCTTGATGTTCGTATTGGTGATGGCCCCCAGATCGAACGTGAAATCCGTGCTTTGAAGATCGCTTGAAGGGGGTGGCGGAGTCTGGGCATGCAGATTTCCCGCACAGAGAAAAGCGCTCATTTCGAGGGCCAGGGCGATTAAAACGAATGAATGCAGGATTTTTTTGAACATTTTATTTTTTTTGAAATTTGAAATTTGATACTTGAAATTCGAATTTCCAATTTCGAATCTCGAATTTCAATCTTTATATTATATCACACTTTTACTCTCTATGCCACCTCTTTTGCGCGGGCGGATTTGAGTTCGACCTTGACCTTGGGCGATTCGGAATCGTCGAAGGATCTGGGCTTCTCCAGTTCGGGAAGGTCCGGATTCAAGGTCACTTCACCCTCGGTGATCCGAATCACATCCTTGTCGATCTTGCCGAATTCCTTGCCGGCGTTGTTGTAGCTAGAGATCGTGGTGCTCAGGTGAGTGCCGACTTTTGCCATGGCATCTTGGTAGGCGTTCAAATGGCGGCCCAAATCCCCCACCCGCTTCTGGATCTCGCGGGCGGATTCCTCGATCTTGAGGGCCTTGAGCCCCTGCATCACGGTTTGAAGATAAGCGTAGAACGTCATGGGCGAAACGAGAATGACTCGCTTTTTGAAGGCGTATTCGATCAGGTCGTGGGTATTCACGTCCAACGTGCCCACGCGGATGCTCAGCAAATTGTAGAACACGCCGTCCGCCGGGATGAACATGAAGGCGAAGTCGGTTGTGTCCTCGTTCGGCCGGACGTATTTGGAGGTCTCGTCGATGCGGAGCTTCAGATCTTCCTTGAACTTGCGTTCCATTTTTTCGCGGATCCCCTCATTTTTCTCCTCCATCATCTTGTTGTAGTTCTCCAGCGAGAACTTGGCGTCGACGGGAATGATCTTGTCGCGGATGAAAATAGCCGCGTCCACGACTTCGCCGTTCTTGAAGCCGTACTGCATCTTGAACTGGCTGGGCGAAAGTTGACCATTGAGCAGGTTTTCCAGGAAAAATTCGCCGAGGATTCCGCGTTGTTTGGGGTTCTTGAGGATATTCTCGAGGCTTTTCATCTGCTCCGCGAACCCGACCACCTGCTTGTTGGTTTCGTCCAGCTTGGTGAGCCGTTCGGAGACGGATTTGGTGCTTTCCACCACCTCCTTGATGATCTTGGAGCTGGCCGCAAACTGCTGCTGGAGGGATTGGGCCATGGACTCGCGGGATTTGCCCAACTGGTCGTTGATCGATTTGTCCTGCGACTTGAGACCCTTCTCGATTTCGAATAGCTGTTTTTGGAGCATGACGAGGGCCTGGTCGTCATTAGGTTTCTGGAGTTTTTCCGTTAGCCTATAGACCAGGTAGCCGACAACCGCTAATCCGATGATGGTGAGAATGTTTGCGAAATCCATAAATTTTTAGGTTGATTTGATTCTACAATTAAATACCGAATCGCAAAAGCCAAACCGTCTGGACCATGATTCGCTTGATTAGGGGATGGCCGTGATTGATTCAGAAGGATTGCCTTGATTGGCTCCAGGATGCCTCAAACTTAACAATTTATTGTTGTGGACACGTTTGAATTGCAGGCTTCTTGCCCCGAAATTGATGAGGAGGCCGATTTCCATTTTGTAGGCTTCGAGATAATTCATCGCTTGCGAAAGGTGTGCCTCCCCCATATCGATCACAGATTTGAGCTCGACCATGATTTTTCCTTGGACGAAAAAATCCGCACGGCGCGTTCCGATAGGCCGATCTCGGTAAAAGATCTCCATTTCCTTTTCACGCTCAAAAAAAAGTCCTTGACTTTTCATCTCATAGAACAT
>CAZURX010000133.1:0-3399 GCA_964623015.1 uncultured Candidatus Peribacteria bacterium | reverse complement strand
AAATAAATCCCAACCCTGTCATGGTTATTATCAGCCTGTTTCCGTTGCAATGGTTGATTCAAAAAGATATGCTAAAAACTACCCATTAATTCATAACTTTTACCCTATGTACGCACTCAACAGGGCCCAGATCATCGGCCACCTGACGGAGAAGCCGGAGGTCCGGCAGACTCCCAATGGCCAAATGGTCGGAGACTTAAACATCATGACCCGATCCACCTTTGTGAACGCCTCGGGCCAACCCCAGCAAAGCACCTCGTTCCACAGCGTGGTGGTGTGGCGCGGACTCGCCGAGATCGCCGACAAGTATTTGAAAAAGGGGAGCCAGGTTTATATCAACGGCCGCATCCAGACCGACGAGTGGCAGGATCCCCAGGGCCAAAAGCGCTTCAAGACCCGCATCACGGCCGACGAGATGATTTTGCTCGACCCCCGCACGCCCACGGCCGGCACTCAGGGTTCCCTGACCTCCGGAGGCCTGAACCAGACCGAGATTCTCGGCAACGCGACCAAAGACCCCGAACTGAGGCAAACGCCCACAGGCGCCTCCGTCTGCTCCTTTGGTGTTGCCACCAACTTTAGCTGGAAGGACCGCACCGGCGCCCAGCAGGAAAAGACCGAATTCCACAATGTCGTGGCATGGGGCGAATTGGCCAAAAGCCTGGCCGAGAATGTAAAGAAGGGTCGCAAGGTTTTCGTGTCCGGACGCCTTCAGACTCGCAGCTGGGAGACGCCCGACGGCCAGAAGCGCTGGACGACCGAGATCGTGGCCGACAAGGCCTTGGCCTTGGGCGTATACGATGCTGAGATCGGCGCCCCCTCCTCCGCTGGAGCTTCGGAGGGCACGCCCGAGTCCAGCGGGGTCTCCGCCATAGGCGGATCCGCTTTTGGCGGAAAGGTGACCCTCTCCGAACCAGTGATGAAGGGCTCCGATTCCGTAGTGATCCCCGAAAACCCCGTCGAGGTGCCGGCGATCAATTACGAGAGTGAGATCAAGCCGGAGGATTTGCCGTTTTAAATGATTGTCATCATTGGTCCCGTAGGCGAGGATAATTATCCTCGCCTACGGGATTTTTATTTGGCTTTTTTTCCAAGCCCAAGGAACGCCTTCCCGAAAGCCCCCCTATCAATTGTGAGGTTCGCGGGTTTTTCCGTATTTAAGCTTTTTTTATTTTTCCCTCGTGAGCCTTCGCCCCATTTTTACGATTCCAGGCCTCTGCCTCCACGATTATTTTTCGCATCATGCGCACGGTTTGGGCTGGATATTGGCCGATTGCTGTCTCCTCGGAAAGCATGACGGCGTGGGATCCCTCAAAAACCGCGTTCGCGACATCCGAAACCTCGGCGCGGGTGGGTTTCTCGTTTTTTATCATGGATAGCAGCATCTCCGTCGCCGTGATCACAAATTTCCCTTTTTCAAGCGATTTTTGGGTGAAGGTCTTTTGGAGCGGGGGAACCTTTTCCAGCGACACCGCATGACCCAAATCCCCCCGGGCGACCATGATTCCGTCGGACGCGCTCAGGATCTCGTCGAAATGGCGAACTCCCATGCGGGTTTCGATCTTCGAGATCACAAAGCACCCGGGCAAAGCCCTCCGCAACGCCTCGATTTGCCGCCGCCCCTCGGCGAAGGACAGGGCGATGTGGCGGATATTCCGTTTGCGGGCATACGCCAGCGCCTTGAGACTCTTGATGTCCAAAATCACCTGTATTTTCTTTGGGGATTTCGCCTTTTTCAGATGGCTGAGGATGAGGTCGTATTGCGCGGAGTTGCCGTACGAGGTATTGATCCGGACGAAATCCACCCCCTCCCCTATTGTTTTTTGAAACACCCCACAATCCAGTGTGGCAGGGCCGATCGTGGCGATGATCTTGGTTTTGATGTCGCGCATGGGTTTTTGTTTATTTTTTCCATTATAACCGTTTCCATCCCGTCTGCGCCAATTTGTTCCCGTATGGGTCATTGTTTTCAGCGCCTGAAGACCTTTTTTCGTTTTTAGCTTTGCTCAGCCAACCGAATCCAGTCAGCAAGAGAAAGGGTCTTCGGGCTCTCCACCTCCTTTGTCGGGAAGTGCTCGTAGTGGTAATTGACGACATCCCAGAAGTTTTTCGGTAGCGGGGTAGGGGAGTGGGCGATCTTCATGATGCAACAGGTCACCTTGGGCGGCGGGTAAACTGAGGCGGGCGGAACATCCGCCACGATCTCAATTTTTCCGTAGGCCTGGGCCTGCAAACTGACGCGGTAGCAACGGGGCGGTTGGCCCATCAAAGTCTTGGCGTATTGTTTGTCGGTTATGAACACCATTCCGTACGGTTTATGCTCAACATCCGACATGAATTTTCGGTACAGTTTTCCGCTCAAATGGAACGGAATATTGCCAACGAGCAGATAATCCGACTTTGGAGGCGAATATTCAAGTATATCCTCTTTAATAAGCCTTAATCCAGTTTTATGAACAATTTTGTTGTTCCAAATAATTTGTTCAACTTTGCACTTATTTTCTTGAGAGATAGTCTTTTGAATAATATTTTTATTCTTAATTTTGACTTTTGTTTTATTTTTAGCCAATAATTCATTATGAATACTTTTTTTGTTCGATAGGCTGGAAGTCTTTTGAATAAAATTATTGTTCAATAAGTTAGAGTCATTATGAATAAATTTTTTGTACAATATGCCAAAAAGATCATCATCGATTTCCAAACAATCGACATCATCAAAATTGCGGATCAATGGTTCGGTCAGGTAGCCCAAACCGCCACCGATTTCCACAATCTTGGTGCCGGGTCGGTAGATCGATTTCACGGTTTCGATGAACGTGCCGATGACCGTTGGGTCGGTTGTGAACACCTGCCCGTAATACTTTCGGGGAATCAGGTGATTGGATTCAAGCTCTGCCTGGCATGTCGATTGATTCAATTCCATATTTGGATTATAACATTTGACCGTTGACAATTGACCGTTGACAATTGACCGTTGACTTGCGAGTGTCTATTTAGGAATTGTCGGTGTCAATTGTCAAATGTAAAATGTTAAATGTTATTTACGCCCTCTTCGGCCTCCTATTGCTTTCACCCGTATCGGGCGAGCTTTTGCGGATCCCAATGCTTGGTTTTGATTTATTGCCCTCCGATCTCATCATCCCCATCCTTTTGGTCGCATGGGCGATCGACAAAATTCGGGGCGACCGCGTTGTCCGGCTCGGTAGGGTGGGGAAGGCGATCTTGTTCTTTTTTGGCCTATTGATTATCACCTACTCCGCAAATCTATTCCGATTCAGCCTCGGCGAGATGGTCAGCGCCGGCGCGTACTTGGCACGGTATGCCTTGTATTTGTCGCTCGCGTTTGTGACTTTCGACTTGCTCCAGCGGGACAAGAACCATTGCTTTCTCAAATTGATC
>CAZURX010000132.1:0-3411 GCA_964623015.1 uncultured Candidatus Peribacteria bacterium | reverse complement strand
CTGAAACCGCATTTAGAATATCGGAGTCCAGCCCCTCTTTTTTTTCCAGCAACGCTTGAAGCCGACCCTCCGCCTCTTCGGCATTCATGACATCATTCATAGTTTCGTTCATAAATGATTTTTAAATATTTAAATTTTAGTTACTTTATGCCACACCCTTGCGATGAAAAAAATTTTATATACAATATCATCATAATTTAAATACTTTTGTTATAATTATAACATTATGCGCAAACTAGCCGACGCGCTTTATTCAGTCGTCACCGAAAACCCCTTTTTCCTTTTTGGCCTTAGCCACCGCCTGATCAACCTTTCAAAAATGGCCCATTCGATTCTGCCTCTCGTCATGGCGAGGACACAAAAAACGGTCCAGCCCTCCGCCATCCTTATGGGGCTTTCGCGCCTTCAAAAAAATCTCAACGCCGTTGAGCGGCAGATCGAAAAATTCCGCTTTGAACAACTCACCGTCCATTCGGAACTTTGCTCCATCTCATGGCTTAAAACCGCAGGACTCCGCAAAAAAATTAACCTCTTTCTCCAATTTGCGGAGAAAAAGAAGGCGTATGTCACCGTCTCAGAGGGGATGAGGGAAACCACCTTGATCTTTGACCAGACTCTCGCCGAGGACGCGAAAAACATGCTCGGGGATGCGCCCAAGAATGCGCATCGACCCATCGCCTCTATCAGCATGCAATATTCTGAAAAATATAATCTGGCGCCGGGGATGCTCTACCAGATTTTGCAGCAAATCGCCCTGCAAAACATCAATGTGATCGAAATCGCCTCCACCTACACCGAATTCATCTTCTACATCGAGCAAAAGGATGTGAAGCTGGCGTTCGACACGCTGTACAACGCCTTCGGGAAAAAAGGTGAATAAATTTCGGATTGTGGCTTGGGTCGTGGCTAGAATAGTGGAGGCACAAACTTGACCAAAATTCATCCACAATACCAGCCACCCCTGAATCAAGCTCAGGGCCAGCCACCATTCGGATCTTATTGGATAGACCTTAGGTATGCATCGAGGATCACCTGGGCCGAAACCATGTCGATCGATTTTTTGTGGTGCTTGGCCTGGACCCCCTGCTCATGAAGCAACTGGGTGGCCCTGCGGGTGGTCAGGCGCTCATCAAAAAAATCCACGGGGATGGGGTCGATCGCCTCTTTCAATTTGCCGCCAAACTGATGGGTTTTCACAAACCGCTCGCCCACGGTGCCGTCCATCTGGACCGGCAGGCCCAAAATCACCTTCACAATCTGTTCCTTCTCGCAAAAATCATGGAGGATGCCAATCGCCTCCTTTTCCGACTTGAATTGGAGCGTCTCTCGGGGAAAGGCGATCTGTTTATCGACGTCGGAAACAGCCAGCCCGATGTGGCGATCTCCGTAATCGATGGCGAGATAACGACCCTTGGACATAAAGCAATAAGCGGTAAGCGGTATGCTTTAAGCCTTGGAATATCCTGCTTATAGCTTAACGCTTATCGCCTACCGCTGGATTAATTAGGCCTTTTTCTCCTCTTTCTTGGCGACTTTCTTCGCAGGCTTTTCGACTTTTTCAGCCGCCTCGGCCTTGGGGGGCTTGGGCGCCTTGGGAGCCTTGGCCACCTTGGCGGGCTTCACGACGGGGGCCGCGGGCTGTTCGCCGCTCTTCTGGAGCTTGGTCAGCATTTTTTGGAGGCCGGACTTCTTGTTCGCGGCGTTGTTTCTATGGATCAGGTTCTTCTTGTAGCATTTATCGATAACACTGACGACCTTGGGGAGAATCTTGGCGGCCTTGTCCGCATGCTTGGTCTGCACGTACCCCTTGAACAGCTTGATGAGCGATTTCATCTCGTTGCGAAACACCCGGTTGCGGGCTTCGTGGACCTTGGCCTGCCTGGCCTGCTTCTTGGCCTTTCGGATTACGGGCTTCTTAGCGGTTGCTCCTGCCATATGAATAGATAATTACGAATTACTAATTGCGAATCGCGAATCGGGGTACGAATACCCTCAAGACGCTTGCGCATTTTAAACCATCCTCCTGTCCAACGCAAGGAAAATTCAGAGGCTACTGCGCAGGGTCGGATCCCACCACCACCGAGAGATCGGCCGAAGCGTCGGGCATCAGCTCGTCGCTTGGCAACGCCTCGCCCCTCACAAAACCGGCCAAAGCCTCGATCGTCGACTTGAAATGGGGCAAAACATTGCCATCCTTGTCCACCTCCCACGTGTTGTAACGGATAAAGCCCTTTTCCACGGTTTTCCGATTCCCCTCCTTGTCCGTCAGGTTGTCGATGTTCACCACATTGAACCCAAACCGCTTGAGCCGACTCGCCTTGATTCGCGCCGCTCCTGGCTCCTTGGTGCCGTTCAGCACTTCGACTCTTGCGGGATTTTGGAACATTTCGCGGTGATGGAAAATCAGGTCCGAATACTGATGGATCATGTCCAGGTTGTCCCCGTCGGGCACCAACGCGAACTGGTTGTTGGTGTACTGGCGCTCCGGAGTGTACAGGAAGCCGCCTTCCTGCGTCGGATCGTCGTGCAGAACCTTGGTGACCAGATTCGCACGATCGATCTTTCGGGCCAAGCCCGCCAACGAAATCATCTCGGTCAGCGACAAATTGGTGTTCAGGTTGTCCTGGATCGCCCCGTACAGCTTCTTGAGAGTGCCAACGTCCGTGAGCACCTCTTTGGACATGGCTTTCTCCTTCATCGCCATGAGCACCTGCTGCTGACGCAGGGCTCGGTCGAAATCGGACGTGGTCTTGCGGCTACGGGTGAACTTGAGGGCCGTTTCCCCATTCATCTCCTGAGGGCCGGCCTGCATCTCGAAAACCGTGTAGCCATCGTCCATCTCGTTCGGATAATAGGGATCGTAGATCGAATCCTTCACATCCACGGTGATGCCCCCCAAGCCATCCACAATCTCGACAAAGGCGTTGAAATCGATGCGGGCATAATAGGGAATATCCAGCCCCGTGATCTCGCCCCCGGCCTTGGCGAACATGAAATAGGCGTCCTCGCCCATCTCGCGCTTGAAGGTCCGGTAGATCTCGTTGATCTTGTGGGCGCCGAACTCAGGACTCTTCAAATAATAATCGCGCGGAATCGACAGCATGGAAACCGTGCCGTTCTGGAAATCGATGCTGGCCACGATGATGGTGTCCACCAGATCCGCGCCATCGCGCTCGTGGCCGCCGTCGCCCAACAACACGATATTGGTGTAGCCGTTCTCATCCGTCTTCAAGTCGGACCCCATGGCCATCACCGCGTCCTTCGGATCAAAATTCCGAACCACATGGTAAACGCCGACCATGGCCTTGACCACCACCAAAGCCCCGACCAGCCCGAGGGCGATCCCGATCCAAACGCTCTTTTTCCTGGGCAAAACCCCCTGAAGCACGCCCAAAGCCGACCAAAGGAGCC
>CAZURX010000131.1:0-3464 GCA_964623015.1 uncultured Candidatus Peribacteria bacterium | reverse complement strand
TCCAATCGCAGTTATCCCATCCTCACGGCCTACATTTTATGGGCGCAAAGCCTGGCCAAGCAGGCGGAGTTCACCGTCAATTCGAACGATTTCGAGCTGGCCACCCAATACCTTTGGAACGCCCTCAACACGCCTGATCCCAACCGAAAACTCCAGCCCTCCGAACGCGCCTTCATCCTATGGGTGCTCAGCGAGGCGGGCCAAGGCGACACGGGCATGACGCTCCAGCTTTACGAAAAACGAAACGACCTTCCGCTCTATTCCCGCGGGCTTCTGCTCATGAACTTGCAGAATCTGGAACGGGCGGGCCAAAAGAGCGTGCGATCCACGATCGAGCGGCTGAAATCCGAAATCGTGAGCCAGCAAATCGTGCAGGACCGCACCATTCACTTCGAGGAAGACAAAGTCGATTCATGGGACCTGAGCACCAACCGACGGACCACGGCCATCGTCTTGATGGCGCTGGACCGCGACAGCCCCAATAACCCGATTTTGCCGAATATCGTCAATTACCTGACCCATTCGCAGATTGGCAAGACGTTAATGAGCACGCAGGAAACCGCCTGGACCCTCATGGCCATCCTGGAATACGCCAAAAGCCATGGCGAGTTCGGCTCCGATTACACGTTCCAGGTCCGTTTGGACGGCAGCAAGGCCCTTGAAGGCAAGGTGGACGCCAACAATTTGTTTGAGGTTTTCGACACCTCTCTGCCATTGTCGCGTCTGGGTTCCGGGGACCAACTGAACACGGTCGATTTCCAAAAGAACGGCACGGGCCAGCTTTTGTACGACATGCAGCTCAAATACTATTTGCCCAACGAGACGGTCCAGCCCGTGGAGAAAGGATTTTTCGTGGAACGAAACTATTATCCTTTCGACAAAGTCGACACCAAGACGCCGACCACCACATTCAAGTCCACCGAGATCTACCGTGGCGAGCTCCAGCTGATCGTGCCCGAGGACATGCACTTTGTGGTGGTTGAGGAGCGCCTGCCCGCGGGCTTCGAGGCCATCAACTTCAACCTCGACACGGCCGACACCAGCCTGCAGGCCAAGCTCGAGGAGGCGACACGGCCCGAGGGCGACAACTACTGGTGGGACAACCCGCTCTGGCATTTCAACCACATCGAAACGCGCGACGACCGAGTGCTCCTCTTTGCGGACAATTTGCCAAAGGGGGTGTACACCTATTCCTTCCTGGTCCGCGCGGGGCGGCCCGGCCAGTACCACCATCTGCCCGCCTCGGCCACCGAGATGTACTTCCCCGAAGTGTTCGGACGGACGAGTGGGGAAATGGTGGAGATCAAATAACTTTTTATCGCATGGAGCCAATCACTTGGAATGAATTTGAAAAGGTCGAGCTCAGGGCTGGGACGATCATCGATGTCCAGGAATTCCCCGAAGCCAAGATCCCGGCCTACAAAATCACCGCCGACTTCGGCTCCGAGATCGGAACCAAGAAGTCGAGCGCCCGAATCACCACGCTTTACTCCAAAGACGATTTGATGAATCGGCAAATCCTCGCCGTGGTCAATTTTTCGCCCAAGCAGATCGGCCCTTTCGTTTCCGAATTTCTCTGCGCCGGTTTCTACCGCGAAGACGGGGCGGTTGTCCTGGCGGTGCCGGACAAGGCGGTGCCGAACGGAAGCAAGTTGGGCTAGCTCAATCGCAGGCTGGAAAACCCGCTCTTCACAAAAAACAGCGCAGGTTTTCCAACTTGCGCTGTTTTAGATGTTTGGGGTGGTTTGCTATTTATATATCTTGCTCCACTCGAACTTTTTACGGCTCTTCCAGTCCCCCTTATGATAGCAGTAGCTGGCGATGAGCGGGACCACGGTGGTGGCCTCGGCGTAGACCATTTGTTCGTGCGTGGTCTGCACCTTGCCCCAGCTGGAGGCTTCCTTGAGGGTCGAGGAGGAGCAGGCGCCGTCGCGCACGTCGGCCACGGTGATCTGGATGGCGTATTCGTGCATGGGCACATCGTGGCCGAGCACCTCGGCGCAAACGACCGTGTCCTGCGTGAAGTTCTTGGGGACGCCGCCACCGACCATGAACAGGCCGGAGGTCTTGGCCTCCATCTTGATCTGGGTCAGCTCGTAGAAATCCGCGATGGAATCGATGGTCATGTACGGTTTTCCCTGCGCCTTGCGCTCCACTTGGTGCAGCACGAGCCCGAAGCCGGCGCTGGAATCGGTGAAAGCGGGGCAGAAGATCGGCACATTCAGCTCGTAAGCCGTTTGAATGAGCGATTCCTTCTTCTTGGCGTTCTTGGTCAGCCATTCGCCCATGGCCTTGATGAACTCGCGCGAGGAATACGGGCGGGGCTCCAGGCTGTCGGCGATTTCCTTGATGGTCTTGTCACAGACCTGCAAATCCTCCTCACTGATGAAGGTGTCATAAATGCGGTCGATGTAGAGCTCGCGCAGCTTTCCGTCGTCCGTGGTGTTGTTTCCGATGTAATGCTTGAAGCCCAGGGCCTCGAAGAAGTCCATGTCCACGATGGAGGCGCCGGTCGCGACCACCACATCGATCATGTTGTTCTTCACCATGTCCACGTACACTTGCATGCAGCCGCCCGCGCTGGTGGAACCCGCGAGGGTGAGGATGTTGGTGCAATCCTTGTTCTTGATCATCATCTGCAAAATGTCGGCGGCGCGGGCCGTGTCGCGACTTGTGAAGGACATGTCACGCATGGCATCGACGATCGGGGTCGAATCGATGGCCTTGATGTCGATGTGCTTGACTGTTGATTTGAGCAGTTCGCTTTTATCCATACTATTTTTGGTTAAAGAATTGATAGGCGATGATTTTGTAAACCAGCTTGGCGGCCACGAAGTCGGAAGACTTCTCTTCCGGATTTGGGGCCAATTCTACCACATCGAAGCCAACCAGTTTTTTTTGCTTGATCACCTCTTTGATGAGGTCCAGCACTTCGTACCAGCCCAAACCGCCCGGCTCAGGAGTGCCGGTGGAAGGCAGAATGGAGGGGTCGAACACATCCAAATCAATGGTCAGGTAGACCTCGTCGGTCAGTTTGGCCACCACCTCCTTTATCCAGTTGGGGTTGTTGCGGATTTTCTCGGCGAAGAAGACGCGGTCGGGCTTGATGTTTGGCTTTTCGCCAACATCCATGCTGCGGATCCCCACCTGCACCACGGGGCACACGTCCTTGGCGCGGGCCATGACGCAGGCATGGTTGTATTTGGAGCCGTGATACTCCTCGCGCATGTCGGAATGGGCGTCGAGCTGAAGGACCGACAGGTTCTTGAATTTTTTGGCATAGGCCTGAATGGCGCCCGCGCTCACGGAATGCTCGCCGCCCAGCAGGCAGACGACCTTTCCCTGGTCGATGAAGGCGCCGACGCGGACGATACCGCGATCGTCGAGGTCCTTTGTGGCGTCTTCGCTCACGTTCGGGATCTCGCGCGTCAACTCCTCCTCGCCGCGCTTGGTGTCGCGGACCT
>CAZURX010000130.1:0-3481 GCA_964623015.1 uncultured Candidatus Peribacteria bacterium | reverse complement strand
TGGCAAAACAAAATTGGGTCAATTGCTCCTGTATGCCAAGCAAAGCCAAAATAATGCCCTCATCAAGGAAATTGTCGCGACTCTTCAGCCCTCCATTGAACGATTGACCAAACAATGGAAGATCGACGGGGTCGGATTCATTCCCCCGACCGTCAAACGAGAGGTGCAATTCATGAAACAGCTGGAACACCTTTTGCACCTAAAGGCCGACACGATTCCCATCCTCAAAATCAAGACCGAAATCGCCATCCCGCAAAAGACGCTAAACAAGCTGGAGGATCGGGTTGAAAATGCCCAAAATACCATTGTGGTCAACACCAACCGGCACTACGGGAACATCCTGCTGATCGACGACGCGGTCGGCTCCGGGGCCACGATCAACGAAACCGCGGCGCAGATCAAAGCCAAGGGCATTTGCAATGGGAACATCATCGGCCTTGCGATCACGGGAAGCTTCAAGGGTTTCGATGTGATCAGCGAGGTGTAAGATAAATTTGTATTTGTCACCCTTTTCTTATGAACACCACCACGCTATTCCCATTGATTCGACTGAAATATTACGAAAAACCCCCAAAAAGCTATCGTCCGAACAATGGCCTGAAGTGCTTTATTTGCCATGAAAAAAACGTCCCTGTCGGTTCCGGATTCACGGACGAGAAAGGAAAAACCCATATCTATTGCGAACGATGCGCCATTCGGAATTTCAAGTTCCATTATGGCTTTCGAACCCTTAAGCTCGCCGAACACCGAAGACGAAGGCTTTTTGATGTGGGATATCTGTTCAATGAAATGCTCGTGGACAAATACATGGCAGAGCAGTGCAAAAACGATATCGACCAGCTCTCTCACGATGAGCGAGAGATGCTTCTTGATCTTTCGACTGAAAAATTCAATCTTGCCCTTTCCAAGGCGGAAAAAGTGAAACTCGAGGAAACCGTGTCACAAATCGACATTGAAAAAAAACTCCTTCCGATTGCCGCTAAAACCACAATCCCCCCTGTCGGAAACTGGATTTTTAACAAAATTGTCCCACGACACAAAGCCTAAAGCACAATGCCTGAACCTTGCCTTGTAGCTACATTTTATATATTATGTAGCTACAATTAACGATCTGCCATGACTAATCAGACCACTGCCCGCCTAACCTTCACGCTCAATCACAAAAAATACCTGTGCCTCTTAACGCCGAGTGGCAAGAACACAACCCATTTCGAATGCAAAGCGGCCCGCATCGACCAAGATTTTCTGAACCAGGATGTCGCAGATCTGCTAATCGACCTGCCGAATTTGGTGCTCGCCGAGCAAGAGCACAAGCTGAAGCAAAGCGAGGTCATCCGCTTCCGGGTCAGCACTGAAGATCGGATTGCCATTGAGAAAAGGGCCGCAAAGGAAGGATACGGTTCTGTTTCTGGGTTCTTGAGGGATTTGGCACTAGGGACATGACTTAATGCCTGATAGAATGGGGAGGAAGTGGCTTTCGCTGGAAATACCAAATATTTACAATGTGACTCAAGCGCCCCCTAACCTTCAAGCATATGACCCCAGAAAAACAGCATTCCGAATCGAATGAGCCATCGTCTGACATGAAAGATTTCATTGATGATGATTTTAGGAACCATAAATTGTATCAAGACGCTTTCAATGAACTCCACAAATTCTTATCCCGCCTTAGCGATGATGACCTCAACCAAGCCGTGCTAAAACAACTTAGAGCCAAAAAACTTCGGCACTACGAGCAGAGACTCCTAGAGCACGAGGGGGCAGAAAACGTCGACTACATTTTATCAAAAAGCGATTCAAATTTGGTCAAGGAATTCAACGAACTGGTGGACATCATTAATTCTGAAGGCGAGGCAATCATTGGAACCAGAGACACGCCTAGGCTAAAGGAGATCAATCAAAGAATTGCCCAGCTCAGAAAGGATTCGCATAAATAATATTTATGCCCCTTTAGACCTTTTGTCATTGACGCTTTTTTGGCCAACCTAAAATTTTCCAATTTGGCTTTGCTTTTTTCAGAGTCTTTTGTATAAAAAATTTATTCAAGTAATCAACCCATTCCGAAGTGCCTTGAAGCCGTTGGCTGTGTAATAGCGGCGGTCGCCAGCCTCGATTAAGGAACCCAGTTTGACATTAAAGTCCTTTGGCGAAAAAGAATCCAGGCCCTTGAGAATTCCGCTTCTCTGCTCGGCTAAAAGAAGGCTGGCCACTGCTTTGTCTTTCATAAACATGAATTCCAGGTCATAAGCGTCGCGGATCTCACCCCTTTCAAGAAAAGCCTCCGCCTTGTTGTGAAACATCTGTGGAAGGGTGAAGGTGGTGAGCCGGACTTGCGCCGACGCAAATGAAGAAAAAGCGATATTGAGCTCTGTCCCAGCATCAGGAGGCAACGCCTTCCTGATTTCGATTTTCAGTTTATGGGGGTAACGCGGCGACCGGATTTCGGCCAGGAGCGAAAAATGTTTTTCGTGATGATCCGTAACCTGATACCGCTCTTCCAGAATTTTTTTAAGACGGGTAAAAAAACCGGCCGTCACTGTGCCGCAGACCCAAAAATCCAGATCGACCGAGTAGCGGTTCAGTCCGAAGCACAGGCGAAGGCAGGTGCCGCCGCCAAACACGAGCGGGCGGAGCATCTGGCGATCTGAAAGAAGCTTTAAAACTTCCATCTCGAATTGTTCATGCTGTTTTAATTCCTGCATCGTTTAAAAGTTTATTAAGGGCTTGGCGAGTGCGCGCCGGAAAACGGCTCGCGATTTTTTTAAGCTCAGGAACCGAAAGCCGCCCAAGATCAAGGCTGTCGCGGTCAAGGGCATATCGGCCAATCGATTCCATATACAGACAATCCATCAGGGCCTTTTCCGGTGTCGCGATAAAAAAGGTGTCTTGCCGGCCGAAGCCGAAATATTGCTCAGGGCGAAACCTGGAGTAAGCAAAGAGCCAGGGGCCTGCCGAATACCCCTTGCTCCGCGTGGGGCTCACCGCCTCTATAACGCCACGGGTGAGCTGGGTGGTCACGCCATACCACGAAAGGGCCGTCATGAACGAAACGCAAGAGGGGGTTTGGATCAGGGCGCTGAGGCGGAAGAGATCGGCCTGGCTCAGTTGGTCCGCTTTGGTTTTTAGAATGTATAGATTTCTCCTCAGTCTGAGAAATAGATTGCTTCGGACATACCGTGAGCACAGCACCCGTGCGGATGCCTCGGATATCCCAAGGGTCTCCGACACCGCCTGCACTGTCCACACCAGCCGATTATTGGATTCAATCTTAAGCCAGTTCATGCCCTTATTATACCAAAACGGCCCACTATTGTAAATATAGATGATTAACAAAAATGATAATGATCTGTATTTAGAATTTTCCGAGCACGAAGCATGGAAAAACCACCTCTAGAGCAGGGATGCTCATTATAGAGGTGGTTAAAGGTGTGGTCGATCAATAGTAGGCAAGATTAAGCCCAATGGTGTGCTGGTGGGTTGA
>CAZURX010000129.1:0-3483 GCA_964623015.1 uncultured Candidatus Peribacteria bacterium | reverse complement strand
CCCCCGGGACCCGGACCGACCTCATAAAAGAGGGTACCACCTTTGAACCCCTGTCATCGCCACAGCGCGGCGGCAGGGGTTCTTCCATATATCAAAAACCCACCCCCCCCAAAAGTCGGCCTTATTTTTAGTATCCAAATCAGAAATCACAAAACTCCGCCAAAGGCGGATCAGCCTCTAGGTGAAGAAATCCGAAATAATTAATTCTTTTCTTCCCTGTTCTCCCTCATTTTTATCGCCTTGTCGATCTTCTGCTTGGTTTGCTTGCTCTTGATGACGGCATCTTGGTACTCCAGTTCGGCGATTCGGCTCTCGATGACCACCTTGGCCGTGCCATCGAGGTTGTCGCGCACTTTGGCCCAAAAATCCAAGTCATAGGCGTATTGGGGGTATTTGGAGATCAGCCGTTTCACCTGGTTTTTTTGGCCCTGCCATGTTTTGTAAATGTCCACCTTTTGGGCGAACTCCTTGGCTTTTTCAGCCATCGAGAAGGCGGCGGCCTGGGCCAACACCACCTCTGGCATCTCGGGGCGGATCACGGCCACGGTTTCTTTGATCGCGCCTTCGAGTTCGCTCGCTTGCGCTTGAGTCAAAGCCACAATGTCTTGGTTGGCCTCGCGGAGCGTAAGCTCGTGGGAGATTTCGGCGAATAGCCTCTTTTCCTCGTACTGAGACTCCAATAGGCTGGAATAGAGCGATTTCTTTTGGTCTTCGGTCATCAGGGAGGTGTCGCCCAATAAGTCGTCGGCAACGGGCTTGTGGGAGGCCAGCATGGCGTGGGCGGCCGCCAAATCGCCCAAAAGGACGGAATCGTAGGCCTTGTTGAGGTTGTCCGAGGCGTTCTGCAGCCGAACCTGGGCCAGCCTGACCGGATCCTCGGCTAGAATCTCTTCGGTCTGGTTCAGGATATTGTTGACGATTTGGACATCGCTCGGCAGGGCGGCCACAAGAACCTTTCGGTGGGCGGCCACAAGGGAAACCAATGGTTTTTCGTCGATTGGCTCATCTTGCCTCTCATCGGCGATTTGCTGGACCAACGTCTGGTATTCCTCTAGGGAAATTTTTGCTTTTTCGGTGTCGCTTTGCCCCAACAAAACCACGGCCTCGCTTAGGCGCTGATTGGCCATGTAGGTCAAAAGATTGACTTGGGCTTTCTCGTCAAAGTTAAAGGCCAGCTCCAGACGCTCCTTGGCGCGTTTAATGGGGTATAGAAGCTCTCCTGGCAAAGTTCCAGTGTTTGCCCTTAGCGCGGCCAATTCTCGCTCACGAAGGCCATTCAAATAGTCCTGATCGGCCATTAGGTTGGCCTTTGCCCATTCGGAGTCGCGGTCGGCTGGGGAAAGGGGGGTGATCCTCGAAAAGGCGGCCAAGGCCGAGGAGACTTGGCGATTGGAAGAGGTGTCCAAAACCACCTGTTCGTTGGCATTGAGTTTCCCGCTGGAAACAGCCTCGTGTGTCTCGGGGCGTAGGGCCTGTGCCAGCACGCTATGCCTGAAAACCTGAACCTGGGTGGGCTCAAAAAGCCCTGTTTTCACGTCAAAGGTGGCATCGCGGGCGGAAATCGAAGCGTTGGAGGTGGACAAGTTAAAATTGGCGTAGCCATCGTCGACATTGAGGACTTGGACCCAAGCCTCGCCCTGATGCAGGGAGACATTTATGATTCCTTGGCGGGCAAAAGCGGGGCTAACGCTCAGGCGATCGACCAATAAAATGGAGTTTTGGCTTAAGCGGAGTTCGGTGTCGTCGAAAAAATGAAGGGTGGCCGAGGCCATTTCGCCCACGCGGATCAGGTCGCCTTCCGAAAGGTCCGTGGCCTGGGTGACGACATCCCAAATCAGGCGGTCGGCGTGTTTCACGCTCACCTCGCCCGAGTTCACCTGAAGGATGGTATTTTCGGAGGCGCTCACGGGTTGTTTGCCTTCCACAAAGAACAGGGTGGTGGTCACAGCAAGGGTCAAAACCAGGGTGGAGGCCACGGCGCGCTGGGCCCACATCAGCCAATTGAACATGGGGCGGGTTGCGCCTTCGATGCGAGCCAGCAAACGAACATGAGCCTCTTGAAGAAATTGGGTGGAGGGGTTCACGGGCGCGACCTTTTTGAGCAGGCGGACAAACCAGCGCTCGTGGGCATCGAAAGAGATTTGGTGCATAAGCCGCCCTTTTGCCTCTTCGCAAAATTGGGAGGTTGGATTCACTTTCGGCAGCCGGCGGAGTTCCTGCTCAATGTCTAACATAATTGATAACAATTGACCTTTGACAGCTGACAATTGACTAACTTATTGACCAACATTCAGAGATAAAATTGATATTCGAACGTCAAGTGTTAATTGTCAATTGTCAACGGTATTTTAGTCAGTGTGACAACCTCTATAACGTAATTTTGTCCATTTTGTTTCGCGAATCGGCACACGCCATGAGATATTTTTGAATAAATATGTATATTTTGGGGATAAGGGGGCGTAGCGAAACCCTGTAGCGGCGCAAAATTTTGCGCCGAGAAGGGTAGCGGAGGGGCAAAGGTTTTCGGGTTAAAGATCATCCTTTTCGGCAGACATTAAACCCCTCAACTGCTCCAACGCCCTAAACTGGATGATGCGCACCGCCCCTTCGGTTTTGCCCGTGGCCTCGGCGATTTGCCGATTGTCCAAATCGTTGATGTATTTAAGGATAATGACCTGCTGGTAGTTGTCGGGGAGCTTGCGGATGATCTTGCGAAGGCGCACTTGGGTCAGTTTCAAATTGGCCTGCCGATCGGGGGCGCTGTGGTCATGCGGATCCGGAAGCTCCTCACTGATCTCGTCTGTGCTTTGGTTTTTCCGATAGTAATCCACCACCAAGTTGTGGGCGATTCGAAAGGCCCACGAGGCAAAGGGGGTGGTGCCTTTTTTGTATTTGCCCAAATTCTGCCAAATTTTCAAAAAAGTCTCCTCGGTCAAATCTTCGGCGATCGAATCCTCAACCCGATAATAAATATAACGATAAATGGGCTTTACCAGAGCATCATAAACCTGGGCGAACGCTTGGCTGTCGCCCCCTTGTGCCATTTCAACCCACTTGCTCAGGTCTGGAATTTGCTCTTGTGCCACTAAAGTTAGATAAGGGCTTCCTATCTTATAAAAAAGTGGCAAAATAATCAATTGAAAAAGAAATTGGAGAAAGGGCGGGCCTTCGGCATTTTGATGTTCAAATTTTGTATTTTAAAAATTGAATTTTAAGCCTACCCCTTGTTGCCGCTCGCTTATTGCAATCATCTTCATCGTTTAAATCACTTTAATCACGGTCAAAAGTGGCAAAATAATCAATTGAAAAAATAGCTATGACTACAGTGGTTAAAATGATCGCCATGATTGCGATTGGAATTGGGGCTCGGGCTCGAAACTTAAAAAATAGCCAATAGCGTTTGGCATTATTTCAAATTTCTGTTTATTCGCCTATCGCTTCTGTCACCCTTAATTTATAACAATCATCTTTATCATCGTGATC
>CAZURX010000128.1:0-3553 GCA_964623015.1 uncultured Candidatus Peribacteria bacterium | reverse complement strand
TTTAGGGTCGTGGTCATCCATCCCGACCAATTCCACTCGGTACCTCTCCCCACCTATCCCGAAATTAGATTGGCCATTCTTGCCAAAAAGAAACTGAAACAGTTGTTGGAGGACGCTCGCCCGGATTTTGTGCATATCGCCAGCGAGGGGCCGTTGGGCTTTGCGGCACGAAATCTGTGTTTAAGGAACAAATGGAAGTTCACCACGTATTATCACACGCGACTCCCAGAATATGTTCAAGTGCGATTGGGCGCATTCAAGGGGCTAACCTATTCTTACCAACGGTATTTCCACAAAAAAAGCGCCTGCACCATGGTAAGCACTGATTCCCTAGGGCACGAATTGGAGGGGCGGGGTTTTTCCAATTTGCAGGTGATTCCGTTGGGGGTGGATACCCATCTTTTCAAACCTGACTCGGCAAAAAAAAATCCTTTGAGATTGGCAAGGCCGATCTTCGTTTACCTAGGAAGAGTTTCGCCTGAAAAAAACCTCGGGGCTTTTCTGGATTGCGAATTGCCCGGATCGAAGTTGATTATTGGCGAGGGCCCGATTTTGAACGAAATGAAAAAAAAATATGGCGACAGGGCGACATTTGCCGGTTTTAAGTCGGGCCAAGAATTGGTCGATCTGCTCACGGGGAGCGACGTGTTTGTCTTCCCGTCCAAAACCGACACGCTCAGCTTGGCGATTATGGAAGCCCTCGCCTGCGGCTTGCCCGTGGCCGCTTACGATGTGCAGGGGCCGAACAATATCATCGAAAATGGCAAGGATGGGTTCTTGGGCGAGAACCTGGCGGACAATGCCAAAAAATGCCTTTCGCTGAATCGGGAGGATTGCGTGAAGAAGGCCCAGTCCTATTCCTGGGAACGAGCCGCAAATACCCTGATTGACCACCTCATTCCGATCAAGGGGTAGGCTATTTTATTCTCAGCCTTCTGAGTTTGAGGATCTGGGTAACAACCCCCGAGACCTTGAGCATGGAAAGGATCTGCATCACCATGCCGAAATCGGCCTTTGTCCCCTTCCACCATCCGGCTTTTTTGGCTTTTCGGGGGCTGATGACGGCAGGCCATCGGACAATTTTGACCCTAAGGGATTGTTCGATTATGAGTTGATTCAGATAGGATTCCAGGCCAAAAGGGGGGAGGGTCGCGAGGTGGCCGGGGTCTTGGATGAGGCGTTTGGAAAAAACGCGCTCTCCCGTGACAAAGTCAATCCCCAGCAACTTGAAGATGAGAAGGCTGTTCTTGCGCAGGCTGAAGGTGACATCCGCCTTTCCACAGGCGACAGGATCAATGAGCGCGGTAAGGGCCTCGGGCGTGAGGCCGACCAAATCGGAATCGAGGGTCATGACAAGGTCGTTTTTGCATTGCTCCAATCCCATCATGACCGCATTGCTTTTCCCCTCGCGTTTTTCAAAGGTGATCAAATGAATGTCCTGTCTTGATCTAAGCACATCCAACGAACCATCGGTCGAGCCCCCATCGACCACGACCACATCATCAATCAGCGGGTGGCCGGTGACTGCGTCGAGCACGGCCCCAACCCTTTCAGCCTCGTTGTAAACGGGAATAATGCAGGAAACTTTCATGGTTTTGGGTCATGATCGGAAATTAAGATAGCACGAAAAACCCAAAAATGACGGATTTTGTGCTGTTCCAAGTCAAAGGCCCAAGTTCCTATCTCCCGCAGCCGAGAACCAATGGCAATTGGAGCGATCTTCCTTTGCGGTTAGGCGAAATAAGCCTTGAGGCTTAGAGCCTTGAACTCGGTCTACAAGTCTTCAGGTTATCAAGTTTCCAGCTTCAGGTTTATGGTAAAGTGTAGCCAATTCAATCACCCTCTTTTATGGTTGCTCCCGCAGTCCGAGCCTTGGCGTATGTTGGGGTTGGCGTAACAGGCGAGGTGATTTTCACCGCCCTGAAGGCGCTTGTCAAAAAACATGATTTGAGACTGCAGGGATACACCCAAGTTTGGGTGATGCCTTTGTACGGTTTCGGCGGTCTGTTCCTCTTTGAGTGGTTCCAAGGATTGATCCAAAATCAAAATATTGTATTCCGGTTCGTCCTGTATGCCCTGCTCATCTTCCTAGTCGAATATTTGGCCGGGTTTGTGTTCAAAATGATCACGGGCCAATGCCCCTGGGAATACAAAGGCAAATGGAGCATTAAGGGTTACATTAATCTTCCCCACCTCCCTTTCTGGGGCGCCGTCGGCCTGGTTTTCGAGGTGGTCCATAATTATTTAATTTCACTATGATTGTTTTAGCTATCGCCGCAATCATCCTAGCCATCATTATCATCATAATTTTCGCCTCCCGATAAAATTAAGATTGTTTTAAAATTTTTCGTAATAATCTTAATCATCTTAATAATCCTGCTCCATGAAAATATTGATCACCGGCTCCTCCGGTTACTGCGGCAACGTTCTTGCCGTTCACTTTGCCCAAAAGGGTATTCCTGTCGTGGGTTTGGATCTTCGCCCGCACCCTAAGACCAAAGACATTCCAAACTACAAATTTCTGGCTTTTGATGTGCGGAACAAGGAGGTGTTCAAGAAGATCGTGGAAATGGAGCAGCCGAGCCATATCGTCCATCTGGCCTACCTGATGGATCCCGTGCACGACGGCAAGTACGAATATGACGTGGATGTGGTCGGTTCCAAGAACGCGTTCGAGGTGGCCAACGAGGTCCCGTGCGTGAAACAGTTCATTTTAATGAGCTCCACCAGCGCCTACGGGGCCATGCCCGACAATCCCGATTGGATGAAGGAGGATCGCCCGCTGAATGGCGTCGACTACAATTACGGCATCTACAAAAAAGAGGCGGAGGAATACTACGGCCAATACAACAAGAGGCCTGACCTGAAACTCGTGATTTTCCGCATGTGCACGGCCGTGGGGCCCAGCTACTACAAAAAGGGCGGCGTGGTGAGCGCCATGGTCCATGCGCCGTTCCTGATCGATATCCTGGGCGGAAACGGTAAAGTCCAGTTCATCCACGAAGACGATGTAAAGGAAGTCTTCGATCGGGTTGCGCACGACGAACGACTGGAGGGGGTTTTCAACCTGGTCCCCAACGACTTTTCCAGCACAAAGGAATTGGGCGTGGCGCTGAAAAAGACATTCCTTCCCGTCCCCTTGTGGCTCCTGCGAGGCGCCTTTTGGGTGCTGTGGCAACTGCACCTTGCCGCGCTCAAGCCTTCCCATGCCCGCCTCATGGCCTACGGCATTGTGGCCTCGCCGGAAAAATTGATGAAGACTCTTGGCTATACGTTTAAATACGGCACAAAGGCGGCGTTTATGGATGCGGTGGAGAAGAGGCAGCAGAATGGGACTTTGTAAATTTTGAAATTTTTTCGGGATTGAGCATGCGTAGCGAGGAGTCGAAATGATAAGTAGCGAGCAAAGCGGTTCGCAGCGGAGCTTTTTGAGCATGGCGAAAAGGCGGAGCGGAGGACGGCAGGCTGAATTTGCGGAGCAAATGAGGGTTGCCGAGCTTTGCCCTATTGGGTCTTGTGGGGCCCATGAGAAGCTCGCGAAGCTTGGCGAATT
>CAZURX010000127.1:0-3611 GCA_964623015.1 uncultured Candidatus Peribacteria bacterium | reverse complement strand
GCCAGCACGATTTTTCGGTGGCGTAGGTCGTAGGTGAAAAAGATTCCCTGAATATCGGGCCAATTCCCCAAATTATGGTCGAAGGAATTGTTGCCAATTTCGCCAGCCATGGCCACGAGGAGGTAAAGCAGGCTCTCGAGGACATCATTTCTTTTCAACCCCGCCTCAAGCCAACCCAAACGAGCCTGAAAAACATCCCGTGTTGGGCAAAACACCGCATCCTCCAAGGCGCGGGCCGCATCGGGATACACCCAGCGCATTGCCTGTGTTTCGGAATTTTTGGGCAGAAAAGATTCAAGGTCTTCGCGTCGGTAATAACGGTGGCTTTTGGGGCTAGGCCGAAAGGAGGGCAAGTGTCCCGATTTATCCCAGCGGCGCAGGGTGTCGATGGAAACTCCAAGCCACTTTGCAGCCTCGCCGATGGTTAAAAGTTGGTTATTCAAATCTATGTAATTAACTATAAATCTATGTAAATCTATGCATATTTTATCAAATCTATGCAGAATATCAATATTGACATATTTTATTTATTAATGTTTAATTTATATCTTTAACTTAAGTTCATGGCTAAGTCATTAAGAAAACCCCAATTCATACCCAAAGACCCCAAAACCGCCAAGGAGTCGAATGAAATTATTAAATCCATGCTTGAGTTGATTGATTTTGACCGCATAAAGATTCTTAATGTTGTTAAAGACATATTCAATGTGGAAATTAATGGGAAAGACATTCTATTTCCGGGGTCGGAAGCAGGGGTTCGTCGCTTTCATGACGCCCCCAAAGAATTTAAGGAGGCGGTGATGTTTTATGAATTTCAGAAAAAGGAATACGATTGGATGAATTTGAAAGATAGCCATGAACGAGCCAGACTTGATGAATTTTTTACGCCTTAAAATATTTTGACCCCGTTGCACAAAAAAACTATTTTAAATGGACGAGGGCATATGAAGAGGCTTACAAGAAAGAAGATTCGCATTTTTTTTATCACGCTGAACAATACAAAAAAATGGATAATGCCCGAGAACTATTTTTGATTGCCGCAAAAAATCAACCTTCTGACGCTATTAGATGTGCCAATAAATACAACGATCAGTATTATTTTGATGAAGTGATTCATGTGGCGGCTAGTAACTTAAAGAGACCTTCTTTGTTCGAATATATCGTTATAAATTCCCGCAATATAAATATAAATATGTCATGCGCTAAAGCGGTTGCTCTTGTTGAATTAGAAAAAAGCCCTGAACGTGTATTGTCATCTTACAAAACATATAAAGAAATAACCTGGGGAAAGCAGTTTATCAAAAAAGCCATAAATCGTTTGACTGAAAGAGAACCAGACTTTGTGCTTGCATTCTCAAAAGCGTACGACGACATGCCAAATAGAACAAAAATAGTTGAGAAAGCAGCAAGAGGCGCAGTAGAAAATAACTCCGGCACAGTATTGATTAATGCTAATTTATTTATGGATATGCCATGGGCAGAAGAAGTGATCAGGTCTGCGGCGGAGAAGGACCCAAAAGCGGTGATTAAATTTATCAATCGATATTGCGAGGATACTTGGGCTGAGGGAGTCATCGCTATAGTCAAAGAAACAATAGAACGCCTTAAAAAAGAGGAAAAATAAGTCTATCATGTGGGCGCAAACTTTCCCACTTGAACAAACCCATTTCCCTTACTGTCTCAAAATCCGACGACGGCCTCCGCCTGGAGGTTTGGCTTGCCCAAAACATTGAGGGCCTTTCCCGCCGCAAGGCCATCGAGGCCATTCGGGAGGGGCTGGTTTTCGTGGATGGCCGAAAGGCCAAGAAGGGAGTACGAGTTGTAGTGGGGCAGACGGTTGAGATTAAATACCCTCATGAAAAAGGGGTAGATTCCTGCCTTCCATTCTCCGTAGCAATACTGCGAAGGATGAAGCGCAGAAATGAAAAGGTGGGGGGGAAAGTCAAACCAGAAATATTGTTTTCTAATGATGAGCTCGTGATTGTCAACAAGCCCGCTGGCATGCCATGCCACCCATTACGACTCGGTGAGACAGGCACCTTGTTACAATGGGTTGGCGAACAGTTTCCAGAGGTGCTGAAGGCTGGAGGAAAGCCACGCGAGGGTGGCTTATTGCATCGTTTGGACACTGGCACCTCGGGTTGTGTGGCGTTCGCGCGAACCAAAAAGGCCTACGAGAAATGGGCACCGAGGTTTATAGAGGGGGGAATTGGAAAGATATATCTGGCAGTGGTATCGAATTGTGGCTGGAATAGTGGCTTGAATGGTGGTCAAACTCGTTGCACGTGCTGCGGTGACTTTCCTGGCGACGAGACAAATCATCATAAGCTACCGGAGGTCGGGAAAAGCGTGTTGGTCAAAATTCCGCTTGGGCGGCATCCATCGGATGCGGGGCGGATGGTCGCGCTGATCGATGGCGAGGAACGGCACAAAGGCCCTGCTCTCAGCGCCAAGACCACGATTCAGACCTTGGCCAAGGGCAAAGACTGCGCTTTGGTGGAGGCGACGATCGAACGGGGGCGCATGCACCAGATCCGTGTGCATTTGGCGGCCATCGGGCATCCGATTGTGGGGGACAGAACCTATGGGGGCTCCGATCGGCGCTCCAATGGAGGCTCCAATTGGGGGATAAAACGGCAGGCGTTGCATGCGTGGAAATTGAGGCTCGATCAAAAAATCGAGGTCGTAGCGCCCATGCCGAAAGACATGGCAACCTTGTGCAAAGGGAAGGGGTTGGATTATTAAGAAACAAAAAATATCAGTTGGCCAAGATCAGGTGCAGGTCTTTTTCGATTTGGTATTTGATCTCGTTCAAGTTGTTGAACGACAGCGCATTTCGTATTTTTCCCAACACCTTGAAGCGGACATTTTCACCATACACCATTTGGTTGAAGTCGAGCACATAGAGCTCCAAGACCATGTCGCCCGTGCCCAGGCGCGGTCCAAAATAAAGGGCCCCCTTGTGGTGTTTTCCGTGGATGACCAACTCGCACCCATAAACCCCCGCCGCGTGGTTCCGCGCGAAATCGCCGACTGTGAAATTAAGAGTCGGGAAACCTATTTTCCGACCTTCCTGGGCGCCCATTTGCACTTTGCGTCTATACCACGTCATAGTGATACTTCTTCGCTTATGAATTAAACAAATACGACGAAGCGATCCCTAGTTCCTTACAGATGACATGTGAGCATAAGCTTCGCAGTATTTACTTATTAATCCTGCGAAGTCGTATGAAATGATTGATGATCCATCCCTGATGAAAAAAATTATAGCAAATCGGAGGTAAAACGCAAGAGCGCGTATCCCCAAACGCATTGACAAAAAACTTGGCTCGAACCTAAGATAGGTGCCTGCGTTTGGCTTCCCGACCACTCGGGGTGGACAACCGCATGCAACCGCGTTCTTTAAAAACTCATTCCAAGAAAGGAGGTTCCGCCATGGAAACCCAATTGCTAGAAATCATGTTATGGAGCGGAGTCGTGGCGGTCCTTCTTCTGTGGATCCCAAGCCCGACTCTAGCCCGACTGGGTCGCATTTCCTTTCCGGCACTCGGAGGGTTTGCCCCCTTCGCGCCCAACTGGATCACCACCTATAGCGTGCTGATTTCGCTTAT
>CAZURX010000126.1:0-3633 GCA_964623015.1 uncultured Candidatus Peribacteria bacterium | reverse complement strand
CTACGGAGAACGGACCAAAAGGTGCCCGCCCGCCCGGCGAGGGCAAAAAGAAAAAACATCCGCCAAAGGCGGACCCGCCTATGGCGGGAAAAATAAGCCCAGAAACAACCCCAAAAAACCACTTTGCGCCAAAATCTTGTGTCTCTAATCTTTTTTCTGTATAGTGTTCACCGTAAAACTAAACAAAAAACCAAAATGTTTGACGATCCCCAACAAAATCCGACCCCTCAGCCTGCGCCGATGGCCTCTTCGGGCACCGAGGAAGCGCCTGTCCCAGCCCCCGCGCCAAAACCCGTCGCCAAACCCGGCGTGAAGCCTGGCGCCAAACCTCCGTTTTCCGCGCCGGCCAAGAAGATCGGCAAGGACGTGACGCCCCACAAGAGCAGCGCGCGGTTCCTCATCACCATCGGCATGACCCTGGTGACTTTGTTTGTCATGTTCGTGGTGCTGATGGTGCTGGTGATCGCCGGCGGAGGGCAGGAGAGCCCGGTGCTGAAGGCGCTCGGCCTGGACACGGCGGGCATCAAGGGATTTTTGCTCACGGTCATCAACCTTTCCTTCGGCTTTTTGGCTTTGCTGTTCTTCGTGTTCCTCGTGATCGGCGTGTTCCGCTGGCTGTTCGCCAAAAAAGGAGACAAGGAGGCGCGCGGCCGGGGCATCCGGATGTTCCTGCTGGGCCTGATCCCCATGATCATCATCATGTTTTTGTGGCTGATCCTTTTCAACTTCATCAACCAGATCGTGATCGCCTCCACCATCGGCAAGGAGGAAATCACGGTGCTCAGCCCCGCCTCGCCCGACAATCTGGTGGCGCCCGTCGAAATCACGTTCACCTCGCAGAACGTGGTCGCGGCCATCCAGCGCCAAAAGGGGATTATCACGGATGTCCGCTGGGATTTCAACGGAGACGGCGTGTACGAGACCCAAGACAGCAACGCCCCCATTTCCTACTTGTTCACCACCAAGGGGAATTTCAATGTCGGCCTGCAGGTGACTTTGGCGAACGAGGAGAAGCCCCGCGTCTATTCGCTGCTGGTCCCCATCAAGGAGGCCTTGTTCGCCGCGGATCCCGCCACAGGCACGGCTCCGCTCACGGTCCAGTTCGACGCCACCAACCTAATCCCCAAGGGGGCCAAGATCCAGACCTTCGATTGGGATTTCGAGAACGACGGCACTTACGACCTTTCCGGAAAGGAAAACGTCCGCGCCCGCCACACCTTCGAAAAAGTCGGCAAATTCACGGTCCACCTCCGCATGGTGGACAGCAACAACGTGGTGGAGAACTTCAATCGGGACATCGATGTGACCCTGAGCGAGAAGCCCCTGCTTTCCGCGGTCATCGACGCGACCCCCTCCCTGAGCGGCCAAATCCCGCTGCAGATCCAGTTCGATGGCTCGAACAGCGAGAGCCTGAAGGGCCAGATCACCCGCTACGAATGGAATTTCGGCGACGGCTCGGCGATCCAGATCGGCCGCAGCGTGGCCCATGTGTACAGCAATCCCGGCCTTTACACCGTGACGCTCAAGGTCGCCGAGGATTCGGGCCAGGAGGCCACGGCCACCGTGCAGGCGGAAGCCAAGGCGCTTTCCTCGCCCCCCGAGGCCAAGATCACTTCGGTTCCCGCGGCGGACGAAACAGGCACCGTGAAGGGCAATGTGCCGCTCAAGGTCGTGTTCGACGCCTCGGCCTCAACGGATCCGGACAAGGACATTGTGGACTATGAATGGGATTTCGGGATCGAAGGCGCCAAGCAAACCGGTCAAAAGGTGGAATACACTTATGAGACGGCCGGAACCTACACCGCCACCCTGACCCTCCGGGATTCGAACAAATTGGAAAACACGGCCACGGTCACCGTGGTCATCGCGGAGCCTGGCGTGCAGGCGGTCATCAAGGCCACCCCGGAAGAGGGAACCGCGCCGCTCAGCGTCCAGTTCGACGGCTCCAGCTCCAGCACCTTCAAGGGCAGCATCGTGAGCTTCGAATGGAGCTTCGGCGACAAGTCGCCCTCCACCATCACGGGCGCGCAGATCACCCACAAATACACCGACGTGGGCACCTACACCGTGAAGCTCAAGGTGGTGACCAACCAAAACGAAAGCGGTACGGCCGAAAAACTAGTTTATGTGCGCGAAATCCCCCTTAAATCCTGCTTTGCCCCCAGCCGGCGCAGCGGGGCGGCACCGCTTACCGTCACTTTCGACTCCAAGTGCTCCACCGGGCCCGTCTCCAAGTTCTCGTGGACGTTTGGCGACGGCGAAACCAGCGACGCCCGCAAGCCCAACCACACCTTCAATGATCCTGGCACCTACAACGTGATCCTCGAGGTGGCGGACGACAAGAACAACGTGAGCACCTACAGCGACGTGATCGTGGCGGAGGGGAACGTGAAACCCTAAATCAATAGGGAATTTCCAATGACCAATTTCCAATTTCCAAATAATTCCGAATTTTGAATGTCGAATACTGAATTGATATTGGATAAGGATCTACTTTATTTCAAAATTCAAAGTTCACCATCAGGCACTCTTTGAAAATTGGAAATTCTGAATTAAAAATTATTTAACCAATCCCATGGCCCACAAAAAAATCTACAAGATCCTCATCTATATCGTGCTAGGAGGACTCCTGCTTTCCCTGTTTGCCCCGCTGATTGCGAGTTACAACTAGCGTGAAAACCGCTCCCCGCAGCTACGTGCGGGACAGGTTGGTTTTCACGGTCTTTCCCGCTTAGGGTCTCATTTTTCTGTCGCTCACTTAGCTTCGCGACTTCCCTCAGGTGGGCAACGCTTTCCGCTTCACAAAATCCACTTTGCGGATTTTGGAACCGAAAGCCTTCGCTCCAGTTGGCCCCCAGCCCACTTCCGCTTCGGCCCGCGTTGCTCGCAACTCAATTCGCGGGACCCGCAAGACCCGCTCAGGTTTCGCTACGCCCGTTCGCAACCTCAAAATTCGGTAAACTCACCGGATACAGGAAAAGACCTCACCTTTTCACTACGACCCGCACTCGTCACTTGAGACTAGCGCTTGCGCTTTTGGAACCACAGCAGATACACGATCTCCAAAAGGCCGACCGTGTTGACGACGAGCAGGACCACAAACCAGGGGAGCTGGTTGTTTCGGCCGCATTTCCACAGGGCCACGCCCTTCCAGGCCAGCGACCAAACCAGGATCGGGACCAGGATGAGGGGGTTCGAATTGATCATTTGCAAAAATTGCATATGTTTTTTGGTTAATTTTCATCGATATTCTACCCCCTTTTTCAGAGGATTTCCATCCCCGAATTTTATTTAGCCCTTTTTTTTCTTGACTTACCCCAACGCAATCGATTAGAATCCTTTTGCTCTTTGGAGGAGGAAACACTTTTCTAGAGGCAAATGGTCTTTCCAACCATCGGCGACAGTAGTTTCTGGCGCAGCGCCGGAATCACACTACTGTACTAGCACTTTGAATGCAGTAAAGATACCCTGCACCACTCCAGTGAACCCAACGTGGTTCACTGTCGGGTACAGGGGAAAAATTCTTTTGAGCTCAAACAATTTCAAACCTAGCCACTGAACCACTTAGGCCTAACGGCCAACGGGTTCAGTGCATCAAACTTTTTTATGAAGAGTTTGATCCTGGCTCAGGAT
>CAZURX010000125.1:0-3741 GCA_964623015.1 uncultured Candidatus Peribacteria bacterium | reverse complement strand
GCCAATCCTTCAGTGTCGCGTGATTGGTCAAATCGTAGGCAGCGTAGGCAACAAGCCCCAACAGAGAACCCAGCCAAAAAACCTTCATGAGCGGTGTCTTCGCCTGAACCGCAGGCAACACCACAAGCACCGATATTCCAACCGCGTATAGGGGGTAAAAAACCGCGACAGGCGCCCACTTGAAAGCCGATCCCATCAGGTGACCGATCTGCTGACCGTAAAATCGCTTGCCCATCATGGTGAGCCACACCCCGTCGGCAACGAGCATGGGGAGCAGTGTCGAAAAGTAGGCGATGAACGTTGTTTTCATTGGATTTCAAATTAATAATTGAAATTCGCTCATAATTCCTCCCGATATGCCTCAAAATCCGCGTAGAACTGGCTGAGCGAAGTCCCGAAAGCAGATTTAAAGGCCTCTGTCTTTTCTTGGCCCTTGCCTAGATTTGCGCAGAAGGAGTCGAGGGATATGATCGGGCTCTTCTTCATGAGTTGGTCTATAGCCAAGAAGAAGACGCTGTAATCAACCCCCTTGTGGTAGAGCTCGTAGGCGCTCAGGGTCTCGGCTTTAGCATTCTTATACATGAACCGAGTGTAATCGAGGACTTGAGCCTCGGTGACCACGCCCATCTCGGTCATGGCGCGGAACGCCAACCATTCCGCCATGCCTTCGTTAAACCAGCGCAACGCCACAGGCTGCTCCTGACGACCGCAACCGTATTGGGTCTGGTAGGTGTGTACGAGCTCGTGCAGGGCCAGCTGTTGGCGCATATCTGTGAACAGGAGCGCGGCCAACTTGGCCTGCAGCCATTCCGCATGCTTGGTGTGGAACGTGATCCATGAACCCGAGCCACTGCCGCCCACATTGCAACACGTCGTGTCATTGGCATCGTCGGTCGTCTTGATGGCGGTCGCGTTGGTGACAGTCCGTCCGAACCATTTGGTTAGATGGATCGCCATGTCCTCAATTCCCTTTCGGATAAGTGCTTCGTCCTCGGCGCTGACACCCGAACCGAAAGTGAAGGTCATGGAAGATGAATCCGATTTTGCCGCCGACGGCTTGGCGGACGCGGACTTGGAGGTCTTCACGGGCTTGGTCGGTCTGCCCGCCTCATCCACCATGGTTTCGAATCCCTTGCGAACCAGCTTGAGTCCCCTGCCCTTTTCGTCCGTCACCCGAACAGTGCCCCTGGTCACGATCACGCGCGAGATTTTCGTGGCGGAATCATGGAGCACCTGCAATTGGGCGCTGCTGGTCTTGGCGACCAAGTTGGGCGTGGAAATTTTGACCTGCGCCCGCTTGCCCAGGCCCGCCTTCACATTGGCGCCCAAATCCCCCTTCTCCATGGCGAGCGTGACCTTTTCCAAATGCCCCTCCGTGTCGCTCAACTCAATGGTGAAACGCGTGCTGGAACCAACCGCGAGGACCGTCTTGACGCCGAATTGCATGGCCTGCGTCTCGCCCACGCCCGTCTCCACCGGCTGAACGTCCGCGGATGTGCCGACCGTGGCGGCGAACAGTGCGTTCGCGGAAAACGCCAACAACCCAACGGCGATGAATGCCAAAAGGATAATCTTTTTCATAATGTTTTGATAAAGGATTTGGTTTGGGGGGCAGACGTATTTTATACCTTAGACGGAAAAAAGAAAAACAAACAGAAATCCCCTTCGCCTTCCCCTTTATCAAGAGGAACCCCCATTCGACTTTCAACTATCACGAAAGTCAAATTGCACCCCCTTGATAAAGGGGGGCTGGGGGATTTGAGCTGCCCCTTATCTAAAAATCTCGTTCACCAAGGTCCCGACGCCGATCCGCTTTTCCGCGGAAAACGGAATGACCTCGTGGCTTCCGATCTGCCCCTGGATCTTTTTCATCTGGGAAGCCAGCTCGGATTTTTTTACCTTGTCGACCTTGTTCGCGACCACCAGCACTTCCCTGCCCCGCTTTTCCAGATTTCTCAGCATCTGGAGGTCGCTTTCCATGGCCCCGACCTTGGCGTCGATGATGAGCACCACCCATTTCGTCTCGTAGTCCGACTCCAGTAAATACCATTCCGTGAGCTGCTGGAACCCCTGCTTCAGGTCCTTCGAAACTTTGGCGAATCCGTAGCCCGGCAGATCGATGAAGTAGAGAGACTTGCTCACTAGAAACACGTTGATGAGCTGGGTCATTCCCGGATACGAGCTGGAGCGGGCCAGATACTTCTGGCCGACCAAGCTGTTGATGACGCTCGATTTGCCCACATTCGACCGGCCGATAAACGCCACCTGGGGAATTCCGTTTTCCAGGATCTCGTCCTCGCCCACCAGGGACTTCACGAATTTTGCGGATGATATTGCCATGTTTCAACCTTACCAAATAATGACCATGTGCGCGAGAGGGTGCGACAAACTTCGACAATTCCCACTTGAATCTTTCACACCAAATCTTTAATCTAAATCCGCGTCGTGGAGAGATGGCCGAGTGGCTGAAGGCGCCGCTCTCGAAAAGCGGTACTCCGTTATACGGGGTCGAGGGTTCGAATCCCTCTCTCTCCGCCACTAAATAGCGAGAAACGCGGTCCGAAGCAAAAGGAGCGCGTATTTTGATAGCGTGACTGGAGCGAGGATTGATTTGCGTGAATGCGCGGTCGCCCATTGGCGACTTAGCGCATTTCAGCAAATCCAAGCGTTTCCCTATTGGCAAAGATCGTGAAAACCCCTTCGGTTTTCACGATCTTTCCGTTAGAGAGATTCAAGCGGAACTACAATCCAAAACTCCCCTGTGGTACAATTGGAATGTTTAATATTTAACATAAAACCTTATGAAAAAATTAAGCGCAATGATCCTTGCCGTGTTCGGGCTTTCCCTGATCATGGCTTTGCCCATGTATGCCGAGGACACCGTTCCCACCGGCGACACCACCACACCTCCCGCCACTGAAGAAACCACCCCCAAGACACCCAGAATTCCCAAGACTATTACTCCCGAGATGGTGACCTGCATGCAGACCGCCATCGAGACCCGTGACACCGCCATGGTCGCCGCCGTGGACAAATACGCCGCCGCCGCCAAGGCCGCCCTCACCGCCCGCAAGGATGCGCTGAAGGCCGCTTGGGCCATGACCTCCGCAAAGGAGGCCCGCGCCGCCGTCAAATCCGCCTGGGCCACCTACAAAAAGGCCCTCAAGGATGCCCGCAAGGTGCTGAAGACCGACAAGAAGACTGGCTGGGATAAATTCAAGGCCGACCGAAAGACCTGCAAGGCTCCGACTGAGATGGACAACTCCAGCCCCGGATCCGATTCACAACTGTAATCCACAACCCTCAAAAACCCGCCTTTCCAGATTCCCGCCTTCCATTCTCCGTAGGATTACTCCGAAGGATGAATCGCGGGAATGACAGAAGGCGGGTTTTTTTGTGCTAAGATGGATTCGCTTTAAACAAAAGACCTATGACCGAACCTCACAACAAAACCTCCGCCACAGGCGGAACCGCCGCTGGCGGAAAAACACTCTTCGGCGTGGACCGAAACATTTTTCTGCTGGGTGTCGTCAGCTTCCTCACGGACCTCAGCTCCGAAATGATCTTCTCGGTGTTCTCGATCTTCTTCACCCTCATCCTCGGCGCCTCGGCCGCGCTCCTCGGCCTCATCGAGGGTCTGGCGGATTTCGCGGCCTCATCGCTGGACGCCATCTCTGGCTTCCTTTCCGACCGCACGGGCAAACGGAAACGTTTCGCCATTTTGGGCTACGGGTTCTCGAC
>CAZURX010000124.1:0-3847 GCA_964623015.1 uncultured Candidatus Peribacteria bacterium | reverse complement strand
TGCGGCGGCGGCTCCTACCTGCCCGAATTCAAGCAATTATTGAATTCCACGAAATGGTATAAAAAATTGCCCTTTACCCGCACGCCCCAGGCCGTCGCCATGACCCCAAAGGAGATCCACACCATCATCGACGAGACCAAGAAATTGCGTGAACGGGAGGATATTGTGCCCATGGCACTGGTGAACGAGGGGGTCAAGCTGGCGGGGGACGAGACCATTGTCCAAAAGGTCCTCCGCAAGGTGATTGGGATTATGCAAGTCTGACCTTGATTACCAGGATTCACGTGATTACCATGACCCCTCCGTTACCCAGCCCCAAAGCTTATCCTATTGAATCACGGAAGATAGCAAAGAAAAAGAACAGGGTAATCCTTAAATCACGCGAATCAAGGTTCAGACATTATTATTCGCAGGGGATAGGTTTTATATCATTCAATAATCCCGTACAATATATCTTATACGGGATTAAATACGCTTAAACGAATCTATTCCAGGCGTTCCACTGGATCACTTAGACCTCTTTGGCGGTAATAATTAGCCGTCGTAGCGTGGTGCCAACCGGCGAGCAGGTCATCAGCGTCGAGATTTTCTCGTCGATGGGCTGTTTCAACACCTCCACATTGGACGGCTTCACCTCCTTTTTTTCGGTGACCTCGTAGGCGAACTGGGTTTGCTTGTAATACACGTAGTAGCGATCCCCGACCTCCAATTTGCTCAAGGTCGCGAACACATCCTTGTATTGGCCGGGATCCCAGGGGTAGTAAGAGCTGTGGCCCGTGATGAAGACATTGCCGTACTGGCCGGGCTTGGCCGTGCCGGGATAATGGACCACGCCAGTCTGAAGCGCCGATTGGATCTGCTTCTCGAGCTGGGCCCAATTTTCGCCTTGGATCTGCTCGGCGCCCGTGTCCACGATCGGAATGCTTTTTCCGAGTTTTGGAATCACGAGGCGATTGTCGGTGGGGGCAATTGAAAAATTGAGCCAGGCGAAGGATTTTCGCTCCTCTTTCTTGTCGGGAAGGACCGGAAGCAGATCTGACGCATCGACACCTTTCCCGCTTTCGTTCGCGAATTCCAGGGTCTCCTGAGTCTTGGCCTGGACCTCGGGGTTGAACACTCCCGTGAAGATTTGACGATAGGCGTTGAAGTTCAGGGCGAAAAACGAAACCACAAAAACCATGCCCGTGACCACGGTGAAACGGATGAATTGCCAAAACTTCTCCACTAAGGAAATTTCCGGAACTCCCCCATGCTTTTGCCTCTGAAAATTTGTCATATGGTTCGGACCTTTAATTATATCAGATCCGGAGACGAATTACAATAAATGATTGATGATTGATAATTTCGAATTGATAATACAATAGAAAAATATCATAAAATCATAGATTTGTCAATCTTTCTTTCGACTCTGTCCCGCCATGCGGGACTCCGCTCAGGACGACACCTGATTTTTAATCGGCTCTATCCGAGGGAAAACGATGGAGGCGACCCCCACGTTGTGCCATCGGGGCAGTGACCCCCACTCTTTCTCCCGCTCAAAGTCCGACACGGGAGGCAGACCAAGGTTCAGGCGAATTTTAAGTGCCGACTGTGGGATGATCGGCGCGATCATGACGCTGATGTGCCGAATCACCTCCAAAAGGTTGCAGAGCACGGCCCGCGCCTTTTCGGGATTCTCCTTGATCAGGGCCCATGGCTTCTCTTGGTCGATGACCTTGTTGGCGAAATCCACCAGCCTCCACACATGGAACACGGCCTCGTGCACATTGTGGCCATCGAGGCAGCTTTCGTATTTTTTCCAGGTGTCCTCCACCTTTTCCCTGTAAAGGTCCGCGAACCGCTTGAAATCATAGTCTACGATGCCGTTTTTGGTGACGAGCGTGTGGACCCGGTTCACCAGGTTTCCCAGGTTGTTCGCCAGGTCGGAATTGTAGCGCTCGACGAAGATGGGATCCGTGTAGTCGCCGTCCCGACCATTTGGGATCTCCCGCAGCAAATAATACCGGAGGGCATCCGTTCCGTACCGGTTCAGCAAATCGACCGGATTGACCACATTGCCCAAAGACTTGCTCATTTTTTGACCCTCGTGGGTCACAAAGCCATGGACCAGAATGGATTCGGGGAGCTTGACCCCCGCCGATAGCAGCATGCCGATCCAGATGCCGGCATGGAAGCGGACGATGTCCTTGCCGATGACGTGCAAATCGGCGGGCCAAAATGCTTTGAAAGTCTTGGATTCCTCGGCGTAGCCAAGGGCCGAGATATAGTTGGTGAGGGCGTCGCACCACACGTACATCACCTGGCTCGGGTCGCCTGGAACCTCCACGCCCCACGGAAGAACCTCGCGCGGGCGGGAGAAGCTCACGTCGTTCAAGCCCTCGCGCACGATGCCGAGGATCTCGTGCTTCCGCTGCTCGGGGACGATCTTCAACTTGTCGGTTTCGATCAGCTCCAGGATCTTGGCGCTGTACTTTGAGAGACGGAAAAAATAGTTTTTTTCGCGGATCACGGAAGGCGGCTTGCGGTGGATGGGGCAGAGACCGTTTTCCAGGTCCCTCGGCTGCATGAACACCTCGCAGCCTTCGCAATAAACTCCTTCATATTCCTTCTCGTAGATGTCCCCCGCCTCGACCAGCCTTTTCCACATTTTTTGGCAGGCGGGCCAGTGACGTTTTCGGTCCGAGGTGCGGATGAAATCGTCGTTCGAGACATCCAACGACCCCTCCAGATCCACAAAGGTCTTCGCGTTCATGTCCACAAAGGCCTGCGGGTCCATGTTCGCCCGGGTGGCGGTGTTGAAGATTTTGACCCCATGCTCATCCGTGCCGGTGAGGAAGAAGGTCTCCTCCCCCTTGAACCGATGATAGCGGGCCAAGGCGTCGGTGAGCACCAGTTCGAGCGCATGGCCCATGTGGGGGGCGGCGTTCACATAGGCGATGGCCGTTGTTATATAAAATTTATTTTTCATAGGTTTGAAATTCGAAACTTGAAATTGGAAATTTTAAAAAGCTCGAAAGCATTATATAGATTCTTATACTTTTTTCGAGTTTCAAATTTCCAGTCTCGAATTTCGAGTTTTGTCTACGCAGTCGCCTGGTAGATCAGGTCGATGATGTTGGTGACAATCGCGTAGGACAGGATCACCGCCACAAGGCCGATCAATGCGTATTTGATGGTCTTCTTGGCCCCGTCCATCCCCTCTTGGTTGCCAAGCGAGGTGATGTAGCGGATGCCGCCGATGATGAGAAACACCACAGCCACGGAACCGGAGGCGTACAGGACGAGGTTTATGGCATACTGGATGATTTCGCTGAGCCTGAGTTCCACCCCCCCCGACGTGCTTTTGGAGGCAGGCAGGTTTTCGGGCCGATAGACTGTGTCCTTGAACTGGTCGATGCCGATTCCGAACGCCTCCTTCGCATAAAGCGGAAAAACGAGCAGAAATCCGATGAGGGTCAAGATATTTTTTTTCATTTTTTAGACGATTCCAAAATAATTGACTTGGGTGATTCCCTTCACGATGGCATAGGCCAATGTGACAAACGCGAAACCAACCAAGGAATAATAAAGCATACGTTTTGCCTTATCCACATATTCCGTGTTGTCGTAGGCAATGATGAACATCACCCCGGCGGCTATAAAGGAAACCAGAATTATAAGCGAGGTGAAGCGAAACAGGAGCCGAATCACATTGGGGATAAAATCCCGCGTCAGATCCCCTTTCGGGACAGTCCCCGGCTTTTTGCCAATCTCACCCCCAGGCTCAACCGGGCTGATCATGAAACGGTTTACGGCGTTCATGGTTTCAATGGCGTGTTGCTCGATGAGGTTGAAGCATTCGATTTTT
>CAZURX010000123.1:0-3852 GCA_964623015.1 uncultured Candidatus Peribacteria bacterium | reverse complement strand
GGCATCCTTATATCTGAGGTCCATCGGCTTTCCGAGAACCGAGACCTCGATTTCAACTTCGTCCAATTCCGACTTGTCCAACGGCGGAAAACGAGGATCATCGAAGGCGGCGGCGATAGCGTTGTCAATGACATCCAAATAGAGCGGCTGGATCGCCTCGATGTGGCCGATGCAGCCCCTCAGCTGTCCGCCAAGGGTGAGCGTCACAAAACAGCCCGCCTTGTCGCGAAGGCGCTCGGGGCAATCCGAGGAGTCGATGGCCAATTTTTCATTTGCCCGCAAAAAGTGGCCAATCGATTTTCGGGCAAGTGCGAGGAGCCAGTGTTTTTCGGATATTGAGTACATATTGATTTCGTATTGTGGCTGGGATTGTGGCTAGAGTTGTGGACCACGATGCTAGCCACGACCCTAGCCACCATTCGAATTGTTATTTTTGATAACAGGCGATAGCCGCATACCCCACCACCGACGACTTGTCGCCCGCCGTGTCGCCGGAGTTGCGGTAATCGAGCACCTTGAGCTTGAAATCGTTTTTCTTGGCCAATCGCATCAAGGCCTGAATCCCCACCTTGCCGCAGGCATCCACCACGGCCTCGCCCTGAATGTCGAGATTCTTGATCGTGGTGAGCGACTGCTTGTCCGTCTCCACGGCCTCGGCGTAGGGCGAATAATGGGAGAGGTCTGACGAGACGACAAAAAAGCAGTCGGGCCTGGCGAAATAAGGGCCCAAAACCTCCGCCAAGGCGTCCGGCGTGACGGATCCGCAAAGGATCAGAACAATGTCCGATCCCGGAAAAACCGTTTGGATGAACGGCAACTGGACTTCCAAACTATGCTCGGGGCGATGGACCTCCTCGTCAAAGCCTAGGCCTGCCCCTTCCAGCTCACCGACAATCCTGGCGTTGACTCCGACTTCCCCCAACGGGGTGATCAGACATTCGTAATCGCCAGCCGAGGCGACCGTGAACCCAAAATGCGCGGGGCCGATGAGCACGACTGTCTTCCGATGCGACTCGGGGACATTTTTGGCGACCTGCGCATAGGCCACGCCTGCGGTGGGGCCAGAATAGACATAACCCGCATGAGGCACAATGATCGCCTTGAGGCTTGGCAGATCCTCCACCTTTGCGGCATCCAAAAAACCATTCACCATTTCCCTCAGCCTTCCTGGCTCCGCAGGATAGAACATGCCGGCGACCGCGGGGGTTCTTTTCATAAATTTATATTTAGGATCTGCGAGATGGGCGGGATCTGCGAGATGGGCGGGATTGCCTCATTCCGCGAATCCCGCAGTTCTCGCAAATCCCTATTAAAACCTACCAGGTAAAATTGTATCGCACTTCGGGCATCGATCCCCCTTCAAATTGTTTTGGACCGCATAGCCATGTCGCTCGATGAGGAGCGTCTGGCATTTGGGGCAATAGGTGTTTTCATACCTTCCCGATGAAACGTTTCCCACATACACATAGCGGAGCCCCGCCTTTTTGCCGATCTCGGCGGCTTTTTCCAAAGTCTCCAGCGGGGTGGGCGGGTCGGTCATTTGGTAGCACGGGAAATAGCGGGAGATGTGCCAGGGAATATCCTTGGACACGCCCGCCAAAAACGTGGCGATTTCCGTAAGCCCCTTCTCGTCGTCATTGTGGTTCGTCTCGATCAGCGTGGTCACCTCGACCCACATTCCCCGTTTCCATAGCCGCTGGATGTTTCGCTTCACGGGGGCCAGGCGGCCACCGCATATTTTGACATAATACTCATCCGTGGCTCCCTTGAGGTCGATGTTGATGGCATCGATGAAGGGCCCGATTTCGTCAAGCGCCTCGTCGGATTCGAAGCCGTTGGACACGTAAACGGTGCGCAGGCCCTTCTTCTTTGCGAGCACCGCGGTGTCGTAGGCGTACTCGAAGAAGATGCCGGGCTCGTTGTAGGTGAAGGCGATGGCCGGAATCCCCCGCTCCAAGCAATAATCCACCGCCTGACGGGGCGACAGCGGCGCGCCGGATTTCCGGATTTCCTCGACGGAATGGGTCTTATGGTACTGGGAGATGTCCCAATTTTGGCAGAACAGACACCTGAAATTGCACCCCACGGTGCCAAAGGAAAAGATCTCGGTGCCAGGGAAAAAATGATGGAGGGGCTTTTTTTCGATGGGATCCGTGTTCACGGCCACGGCGCGACCGTACACCAAAAGCTCCAGCGCTTTGCCGTTGTTCTGCCGCACACCGCAAATACCCGTCTTCCCCTTGGGGATCTTACACCGATGGCTGCACGCCAGGCACTGGATCAATCCCTCCTTGATCGGTTTGCTCAGCCAGGCCATCCCCGCCTTCCGGTTGTTGGTTTTTTTCGCCATGTCTTTATTTTATCACCTTTGGCCGCGCACGAAAAACAACCTCGCAAAAAACATTCGCGGAGGCCATGCTAGTTTTTTGGCGCGGGCTCCTTGGAATCCTTTTTGACTTTGGCCCCCGACAAATTGACCGCGCTGAACTGGAGCGGAATCCTAAGGGTGATCTCCTGCCCATTGCCCTGGGGAACGGCCTGAAAACGCCCCTTGAAATCCGTGGCCTCCTCGGTGATTCTGCCAATCAACGTGCTCGCCTCCTCGGAAACCGCAAACTTGTCCGCCACAATGGTCATCTGGGCGAATTCATCCTTCTGCTTGCACTCCAGCAGAATCTCCACCATGATCGTGAAAAACAATTGCTCGAACTTGGCCTGGTCTCCCAGTACCGGGGCATTCAATTCAGAGATCAAAGTCACCACCTTGGGCTTCTTGAAATTTTCCCCAATCACATGCACCAGATTCTTGAGCACTTGGGAAATATTGAATTTCTTCTCCTCTGACGACACCATTTGGTAACGCTTGGTGTTTCGGAGCGACTGGTTGATCCTGTGGATGTACCCCTTGATCTTGGGGATCGCGTCCTTCGGCTCGACATCGGTGATGGCCAAAATGGAGGTCAACGAGTCGTTGATCTCGTACATCATCCGGTCGAAAAAGAGCATCTTCGCCTCGGCTTGCAACCGTGCGAATTCAGTCCTCAGTTTCTCGATCGCCTGCGATTTTAGCATCTTGGGGACGACCATGGTGTTGATGTGATACCACTGCGCTTTTACAATCGGGTGAATGCGACGAAGCTTGCCTATGCCACCCTACCATTGATCTTTAGATAAAAGCTTCGTGGTATTCACTAGTTTATGATGCGAAGTCGTATGATCTTGCCGCTCTGTTTATAGTTTATAGGAAAAGGGAGGTGGAAACCACCCCCCTATCCTATAAAGTTGCCCTCCCGCAATGTTGGCGCCGACATCTGGCGGAATGAGGTCCGAAGTTCTCTGCGTTGTCAGCGTCTCTATATTATCCTAAAAGAAAACAATTGTCAATCCAACCTGACAATAACTTGATTTTGCCTTTAGTATAAGCTAAAATAAGGGTGTTCTTATCCAAGAACAACATCATTTATACTTTTTCTATGGATATCCTACACGTGCTTCGTGAACTCGGCCTTACCGAGAAGGAACCCGAGGTTTACCTGGCCCTCCTTAAGACCGAAGGGGTTCAGCCAGCCAGCATCATCGCCAAGAAAGCGGGGTTGAACCGGACCACCACCTACAAAATCCTCGTGAAACTCGCCCAAATGGGGTTGGTCACCAAGACCGCCAAGCAGGGCATCACCGCCTTTTTCGCCGAGGATCCCGACAAAAACCTGGAATTCCTGCTTGAAAACCAGAAAAAAAAGCTAGAACGGGCAGGCGAACGCCTTCTCACTGCCCTTCCCGAAATCAAAAACCTCAAGCGGCAAGAGATGGCCATGCCCAAGATGCGCGTGTACGAAGGGCTGGCCGGTGTCA
>CAZURX010000122.1:0-3852 GCA_964623015.1 uncultured Candidatus Peribacteria bacterium | reverse complement strand
TTCCGGGGTTGATGGCCGCGTCGGTCTGCAGCAGGTTGGCCAGGCTTTCGGCTCCCGTGGAGGTACCGGCCTGGATCTCGCGGCCCTTGGCGCTGATGATGCCCGTGGTCACGGAGTTCTGGTATTCGGCGAGGGCGTTGCCAATGGCCACCACGCGCTGGCCAATTTGCAGGGCCGAGGAGCTGCCCAGTTCCACGGTCGGTAGGCCTTGGGCCTTGTGGTCCTTGCTGTCCTTCATGCGGAGCACCGCGATGTCGTTGATCGTGTCCTTGCTCACCAGCTCGGCGGGGTATTCGGTCCCGTCCGTGGTGATCACGGTGAAGCCCGCCTCGATGTCGTCCACCACGTGCCGGTTGGTCAGCACCAGCCCGTCCGCGGTCACGATGAACCCGCTTCCGCCACCCACTTTCTGGGGGATGGTTTTGCCATTGTCCTTCTCGTCATTGGGCATTGGGCGAAGTTGGCCGAAGGGATCGTTTCCGAACGGATCGTTGAAATTGAAGAAAAATTGGTTCATGTCGAACCCCCGTTGGCGGTACAGCGGAAGGTCCTTGGTGATCACAATGCTGACCACCGCGGGCCCGACCTTCTTCACCGCGTCGATGATGGAGGAGTCCTCCACATAGACTTTTTCTTTTGTGACAGGTGCCTTGATCGGCTCATCGGGCATGGCCGGGGATTGGACTGCGTTCATAGTGAGCATTCCGCCCAAAAATCCGCCGATGATGGAAAGGGTGACGGTGAGGGCCAGGAACCCGTGTGGTTTTTTGTGGTCGAACATGGTTTTGAAGGTTAAATGGATAGTCAAAACACAACCCTATTATAAAAATTGGGCGTTAAAAAAATGTCAAAAAACGATTTCGCAAGACTTCACATCCATAGGTTGTCCCCGTTGTTTCGGTCATCCCCCCATTTTCTTGGGTTGTTCAGAATGTATCTCTTGATGCGTTCCGATTCATCGTCGTTTCGGATAACCCGGTCGTGGAACCGGGATTGCCAGGAAAAATTCAAATAGCCGTTGTTTCGGCACCATCGGGTAACCGCACCCTTGAAATGATTGATGATGGATGAAATGGATTTGGGGTTGGTTCTGCCGAATTTATTGAAAATGGGGGGTTGGGTTTCCCGTAGGATCATCCCATGGGATGATCCTACGCCATGGGATGATCCTACGCCATGGGATGATCCTACGGTTTCCGATATTTCAATAATCCCATGCAAATGGTTCGGCATGACGACCCATTCGCCCAATCGGGCATTTTTAAAATGGTTCGGGATTTCCTGCCAACAACGCGCCGCAGCGCATCCGATTTCATTCAATCCCATGATCCTATGTCGGATTTCGCCAAAAAATTCCTGACGATTTTTGGTGCAAATCGTCACAAAATAAAAACCTTCCGACGCGTAATCGTGTTTGGGCAGGCGGTATTGTTTCTCTAATTTAAATTTCGCCATGATCCGTTTAAATACAAAAAAATCGTCATTTGCAAAAAATCAGAGACAAATATTAATCTATTTTTCAGCCGATATCAATGGATCATCTTCAAAAATTCCTTCTCGTCGATGATTTTGACCCCGTGCTTCACCGCCTCGTCGTACTTGCTCCCAGGTTCGGTGCCCGCCAGCACATAGTCGGTGTTCTTGCTGACCGCGGCCACGGATTTTCCGCCGTTTAGTCGGATCAATTCTTTCGCCTCGTCTCGGCTCAGGGTGGGCAGGGTCCCTGTGATCACAAAGGTTTTGCCCTTCAGCTTGTGGCTGATAGTCCTCTTCTCGATCGTCAGCTTCACGCCCGCCTTCTGAAGTTTTTGGAGCAGGATCACGTTCTTTTTGTCATGGAACCAGTCATGGATGGCGGGAGCCACGGTGTCGCCGATGCGCCCGATGGCGTTGATCTCCTCAAGGCTCATCTTCTGGATCTCGCTCAGCATTTCCTCGATTTCGGCCACCTCGGCCTTGTGGGTCTTGGCCGGCTCGTCGAACAGGGCCATTTGGTCGCGTTGCTGGGTTTGGGCGATCTCGACTTTGTGCGTTTTCAGGTTCAGGTGGTCGGCCAGCAGGTTCGCGTTTTCCTCGCCAATGTACCGAATGCCCAAAGCGTAAATGAAGCGGGGCAGGGGAATGAGCTTGGCCTTTTCGATGGAATCAAGCAGGTTCTGGGCCTTTTTGTCCTTGAACAGGTCCAGCTTCAGAAGGTCCGCGTATTTCAGGGTGAAGAAGTCGCCCGCGTCTTTCACGAAATGGTCGTTCACGAGCTGCTCGATCACCTTTTCGCCCAGTCCCACGATGTCGAACGCCTTGCGCGACACGAAATGCTCCAGCTGCTGGGTGTGGCGGGCGTAGCAGTCGGGATTCACGCATCGCCAGGCGACCTCGCCCTCGGGGCGCTCGATTTTGCCGTCGCACACGGGGCAGTGCTTGGGCATGTGGAATTTCTTTTCGTGGCCGGTCCGAAGGTCCGTGAGCACCTGCACCACCTCGGGGATCACGTCGCCGGCCTTTTGGATGACCACGGTGTCGCCGATGCGCACGTCTTTCCGCTCGATCTCGTCCTCGTTGTGCAGGGTCGCGCGGCTGACCGTCGAACCCGAAACCTCCGTCGGCTTCAGGATGGCCACGGGGGTCAGTGCGCCGGTGCGCCCCACCTGCACCGTGATGTCCAGAATTTGGCTGGTGGATTGCTCGGCCGGGAACTTGTAGGCCACGGCCCAGCGCGGGCATTTGGCCGTGGAGCCCAGCAGTTTTTGGTGCCGGACATCGTTCACCTTCACCACGATCCCGTCGATGTCGTAGGGCAAGGAATCTCGCTCCTTTTTGACTTTGTCGAAATGTTTAAAAATGCCTGTCATTCCGACCGAAGCGGAGGAATGAACAAAATTTTTGTTCACACAAAACCCAAGTTTTTGAAGCAATTCCAGAAGGTCTTTCTGGGTTTCGGGTGCCGGGATTTTTGAGTCGCCGACAAGGTTGAGGGAGTAGAAGAACATCTCCAGGTTCCGGTCGGCCGCGACCTGAGGGTCCAGTTGGCGCACCGTGCCCGCCGCCGCGTTCCGGGGATTGGCAAACGGCTCGCCCCCCCGCTCTTGCTCTTGCTTGTTTATTTTCTGCAGCGCCTTTTTGCTCATGAACACCTCGCCGCCCACTGCGATCACGGGATAGTCGTCGAGTTTGACCCCATGCACCTCGTTCAGCTCCATGGGCACCGACTCGATGGTTTTCACCGTGTGGGTCACATCCTCGCCATGGACCCCGTCCCCTCGGGTCAGGGCTTTGAAGTATCGGCCCTTCTCGTAGATGATCGAGATGTTGAGCCCGTCGATCTTGAGCTCCGAGAGATAGTCGAGTTTTTCGCCGGGAACCAGCTTTTGGTTTCGTTCCTCCCAGTCGCGGAGCTCCTCCTCGGAAAAAACGTCCATGAGCGACTGTTTCGGGGTGATGTGCTTGATCTTGGCGAATTTGCCCGAAAGCGCGCTCCCCACGCGCTGGGTGGGGGAGTCGGGCGTGATGAATTCGGGGAATTCGTTCTCGAGCTCGATCAGTTCCTTCTTGATCTGGTCCCGTGCGGCTTCCGAGACATCATTTTTGTTCAGCACGAAATAGTCGTGGTTCCATTTTTTGAGCCACTCCTTGAGCTTGAGGATGCGTTCCCCAGCCGCGGATTTGTCCATTTTGTGTGTCATGGCCCTATTGTACCAAAAACAGCCCCAAAACCGTAGGCGAGGATCGCTATCCTCGCGTGCGATTAGCCCGTTCAGCAGGCTCAGGGCAGGTGAATCGCACCTACGGTTTTGGGATTGCGACACTGTAACCCCTAGCTGTGGGTGAAGAGCCGTTTTTTTGTTATCCTCTAGC
>CAZURX010000121.1:0-3877 GCA_964623015.1 uncultured Candidatus Peribacteria bacterium | reverse complement strand
CTAGGGGCTTTTTGCGCGCCCAAAAAGCCCCTGCCGGTCGCGGCGAGCGACATTCCAAGACAGCAAAAACATCATCCCCCGAGGTTTCCCGCGGGGGAGAAAGCCCCCAAGTATGGCCAACAAGCCAAGGTACCGCACAATGGCTATTATATTGGATCAAAATTCCACCTTCTCCCCTTTGATCTTTTGTCCAAGGAACTTGCTCCCCAGATCGCTGAACCGCTCAGGGCAGTCCGTGGTGTAATAGGTCCGTGTGCCTTTTCTTGAAAGGCTCTTTTCAACGTCTTTGTGCCGCTTGAGCCAATCGCCGATGGCGTCCACCGAGGCGAGCGAAGAGCTGATGAGTTTGACCTGCTTCCCCATGATCCGCTGGATGGGTGCCTGGAGGAAGGGATAATGGGTGCAACCCAAAACCAGCGTGTCCACATGCGCCGCCTTCAAAGGCATCAGGTATTTTTTGAGGATCATGTTGGTCGGCGCGGAATCGATCATGCCCTCCTCCACCAGCGGCACTAAAAGCGGGCAGGCTTGGGTGACGATTCGGACTTTCGAATTGGCCCGTTTGTCTGTCGGTTTGTAAAGGGTTGTCGCGAGTTTATTGAGTTCCCGCTCATAGGCTCCGCTGCTGATCGTCCCGCGGGTACCGATCACCCCGATCGTGCCGAAACGTGTGGCCTTGAGCGCCTCCTCGGCGGCGGGGATCAAGACACCCAAAATAGAGGGATATGCGAGACTCGAGCGACTTGCGGGATTTTTCCCGCTCATCTCGCTTATCCCGCTATTCCCGCAAATCCTGAGTGATTGGACATGTCGAAGGGCCTCGGCTGAGGCGGTGTTGCAGGCGATGATGATCAGTTTACAGCCTTTCTTGGCCAAGAAATCGACATTCTGAACGACGAGTTTGTTCACATGGTCTTGGCTGTGGTTGCCGTACGGCGCGTTGGCCTGGTCGCCCAAATACACATAATCATATTCGGGATACCGCTTCAGATATTCCCTCATCACGGTCAGGCCTCCGAAGCCGGAATCGAAAATGCCAATCATGAAATGAATTTTAAATCGTTGCGACATTACACCACAGAGGCTCTATTGAAAAGAGCCCCCCTCCTCCGAATCCCAGAAGTCGTATGCGGGATCGGTGGAGGGGGGCGGGGTCAGGGGTCTTCTTCTTGTCTTCGGTTAAGCCGAGGCTCGGATCTCTTTCACCAGATCATCTCGTTGCCTTTGGACGGCTTCCAGCTCTTTGGTGGCGACTTCGCACCTCCCCTGGAGTTGGGCCATCTGTATGGGCTTTAATCTACTATTATTATTTTCATTTTTCAGGTCGTTGACCTTTTCTACCAATCTCCTTTCTTCCTCTTCGAGGAATTGAAGTTGGGCCTCAAGAAAGGCGGTTTTGAGTTTGAGCTTAAGTGACACCTCCTGGACTAGCCTTTGCATGTTCTCCCCCCTTTCACTTGTGAAATGGACAGAGCTCAGCGGTACGACGACAAGAACGCAAAACATGGGTTCATTCGAAGACCCCAGACCCAAAAATTATGAAGCCAACTTAAGGACAAAGGACTTAGGGAAATTCCCCGAGAATTGCGACGACCCCTTTGGTGTAAATGACCAGTTGAATAGTGTAGCAATTTTTGGACATTTTTCAATCGAAGTGAAAAATGCGTTTATCAAAAGAGGCGATCTTTCCATTCTCAACGCTTATTCCGTCCGATCTAAGTCGCCTGATTTTCTCCTTTGTCCCCATGGCAAACCCTCCAAGCGTTCCGTCCGACTTCACCACCTTGAAGCAGGGGAATCGGTCGGGCTCGGGGTTTCGGTGGAGAAGCTGGCCGATGTATCGGTAACCCTTTGTCCCCATCGCTTGGGCCAGTTCCTTGTAGGTCGTCACCCGTCCTTGGGGGATTTGGAGAAGCAGCTGTTGGATGATTTTTAATGGTTCGCGAGTCGCCATAATGGATCAATGTGGATTTTTTATATCCCTGTAGCCATATTCTTGATCCAACATAATAATGGTTTCGCGCACCCTTTGGACGATCGTTTCATGGGTCGCTTTGGGTAAGCCGAAATTCGGGATTGAATCAATTGAGGCGATTTGGCCTAGATCGGGCAGGTGGATTTTTTGAATATGGGTCAGGGCCTCGGTCATCCAGCGTCGTCGGTAGGGCAGATTCTTTTCGATGATCTGCTGAATTTCCTCGACGGTATGGCTTCCTCCTTGGTAAGGTCGGTTTTCGATTAGGCTACAGATGGCATCCATGGCGCCCAGCATCATGTCGTCATCGCTGGCGCCGCTGTTCTCATGGTTCCATCGGAGGTGGTGATACTGCATCCGATGCCTCAAAAGGGAAGGCTGCACATGTTCCTTGTGGTTGATGCCAACCCTGTTTTCGGTGGAAAAGCCCTGAATCACCTCCCATTCGAACTTGTTCCCTTTCCCAACAATGTCGTGCGGTCGTTGGGGATCGCGAACCCCAATGCCTAGCGCATTGAGACAGATTTCCATGCGGATGGAATGGCGTGTCGTCGAAAGGACCCAGTCTCGGACTTCAGTTTCGGTGGGTTCCGGGTGGAAGACCTTTCTTTCAAGTTCCATGCGTGGGGATGGTGAGCTTGGCTTTGAATGATAGGCTTGTCGAATGGTCCGATCATAGGATAGCGGATGATACAGGGCTTTGGCTAGTGTTGGACATCGACCTCTCATTTGGATATGCTGATAATTGAAATATTTTAAAATTAAATTCATCCTTCGTAGTATTACTACGGAGAATGGAAATTAAAAATTTAAAATTATGTCTTCCACCCTCACCCACATCCATGCCCGCGAGGCGCTTGATAGCCGTGGCAACCCGACCGTGGAGGTCGAAGTCGGCACGGGCGATTGTTTCGCGAGCGCCATTGTCCCCAGCGGCGCCTCCACCGGCGTCCACGAGGCGGTCGAGCTGAGAGATGGGGACAAGAAACGGTATGGCGGAAACGGCGTGCTCAAGGCCGTGCAGAATGTGAACACCGAGATCCGAAAGGAATTTTTGGGCGCGCAGGTCCGCAACCAGCGTGGCATCGACACACGTCTGATCCAGATGGACGGCACGGAAAACAAAGGTCGCCTAGGTGCCAACGCGATCCTCGGTTTTTCGCTCGCGGTTTCAAAGGTCGCGGCCATGGTCGAAGGTATTCCGTACTACCAATATCTCGGCAATTTGGGCAACAAGGGCGAATCATTCCTGTTGCCCACGCCCATGATGAACATTTTGAACGGCGGGAAGCATGCCATCAAGTCGACCGACCTGCAGGAGTTTATGGTCATGCCCGTGGGCGCGCCGAATTTTCATGAGGCGCTTCGCTATGGGGCCGAAACCTTTCATGCCCTCAAAAAGATCATCGCGGCGAAGGGTTTCTCCACCACCGTGGGCGACGAGGGCGGGTTTGCGCCGAGCCTCAAGAGCAACGAGGAGGCGCTCAAGCTGATTGTCGAGGCCATCGAGAAGGCGGGGTACAAACCCGGCAAGGAGATCGGCATCGCCATGGATCCGGCCTCCTCCGAGTTTTACGAGGACGGCAAATACAACCTGAAGTCCGAGGGGCGAATGCTGGATTCCGACGGGATGATCGATTTCTACGAGGATCTGGTGGGCAAATACCCAATCCTCTCCATCGAGGACGGTTTGGCCGAGGACGATTGGGAAGGTTGGAAGAAAATGACGGAACGGATGGGGAAAAAGATCCAAATCGTCGGCGATGATCTCTTGGTCACCAACACGGAACGCCTCAAGAAGGCGATCCAAGGCAAAAATTGCAATTCCATCCTCATCAAGCTGAACCAGATCGGCACGCTGACCGAGACCCACGACGCCATCAACCTGGCCCACGACGCCAA
>CAZURX010000120.1:1127-3932 GCA_964623015.1 uncultured Candidatus Peribacteria bacterium | reverse complement strand
GGTCGTTAGCCAACCGCTTACATTCGGACTTTGCTGTCTCTAGATCCCTCGTGTCCCATTGTTCGAGAATGGGAAAGCCATCTACAAGCTGATGGAGGAGGTTGTGGCTCTGGCTAGGCGAGAAAAGGCTATTTTCGTCAGAACGTCACCCTACGATGAAATTCGAAATTCGAAATTCGAAATTCGAAATTGTAATCATGATCATCACCCAGAGACCACTCTCGTTTTGGATCTGACTTTGTCCGAGGAGGATTTGTTGAAGCAAATGAAGCCCAAGGGTCGTTACAACATCAAGGTGGCGGAGAAAAACGGTGTAACAATCCGCGAGTACCAAGGGGTCGACGCTTTTTGCGATTTGCTTGAAAAAACCACGGGACGGGACGGATTTTCCGCTCATCCAAAGGCTTATTACCAGAAAATGTTACAGGCGTTGCAGCCCCATGTTCAGCTCTTGATGGCGGGCAAGGACGGCAAGGCCATCGCTGGCGGAATCTTTGTCTATTTGGATCGGGTCGGCATCTATTATTACGGGGCATCGGACCACGATTATCGTAATCTTATGGCCCCTTATTTGCTTCAGTGGGAGGCGATCAAAGAGGCCAAGCGCCGTGGATGCAAAACCTATGATTTTTTGGGCATTGCGCCCGAGCACGCCACCAATCACCCTTGGGCCGGGGTCACGGAGTTCAAAAAAAAGTTTGGCGGAACCGTGGTCGATTATCCCCAGGCCAAGGAGCTGGTCGTCAGGCCGATCTGGTACTGGATTTATTGTCTAATGAAAAAATGAGGGGTCAGTCGTAAATTTTATGGCCTCCGATTGAATGGAAAAGGGCTGTGTCATTTCCGATAAGCTCGAATATGGCGCGAGTTTGATGATCAATTGAAATGGCCCAAAGTCCACTGAACTCACCATGGAGTTTGTGGGTTTTTAGGCGAGGGTCAAGAGGATTCTCGGCGAAAAGTGCTCTTTTCTCATCTGCGAGCCATTGGATCGGTTCTGGCAATTTCCTGATTTGCCTGACGAATCGTTTTGAAAGCAAAATTTTCATCAAAAATAAAAAAAATCGATTGATTCACAAAACATCCTTGAAAGATTTGACTTCAAAGACTTTCAATTTCCCCTGTCTGAAAAGCTTGCTGTCCCTTTTTATGGCCCGGGCCAGCCGATCCGATTGGTGTTTTCGGACCAAGTCGCGAATAAACTCGCTCACCGAGGAAAACTGGCCTTCTTTGACTTCGTCTTTGATGGATTCGATCATCTCCATAGGCAATGAAATGTTTAAAATGTGTCTCATAGTTTGTAATACAATGTAATAATTTGTATTACAATCATACCAAAGGGCGTTAATGGCGTCAAATGGATATAATCTCTTTTTCCAGGTTCAGAAGCTGATGGTATAAATCGATCAGCCCGTTGAGCTCATGCAAGTGCATGCCAATGAGGGCCTCGAAGGAGGTTTTTAGGATGGCGACACAGTTTTCAATGACATATTTGGTGTAGTCATAGTCCAAATCGTCCTCGCTTTGGCCTCTGCGAACCCTCCATCGGCTACACAGGCTCCGATAGATTTTTGCCGAAATCAGGGGGGCGTACCACATAAGATCCAAACCAGCCTCGGTTTCCAGCCACTCTCCGGGGGTTCGCATGGCAAAGTGATGCAGGCGAGCAAGCCATTCGTGGTATTTTTTTTCAAGGTGGAACTCCAATGGCCCCGGTGGGCTTTCATATTCCTCGTCTGGGATGTTGTTCAGGTCGATGCCGAGCTTGTCCGCGTCTTCTGCGATCATCATCCGCGTCTCCGCGAAGGAATCCTCGACATCCTGCAGGGCGGATTCAAGACTGTCGGGATCCTCCCCCTTGAATTGGTGCTTGAATCGCTGTTTCATCAGCCGACCGCAAAAGGGGCATGACGGTTGGCTGCAAGGTTCGCGGCGCCATTGGCAATCCCACCATTCCGGGATTCTAAAATCATATTTTTTCAGGAAGCGCTCCTTTAGTTCGGATTTGTTCATAAAGAATTGGTTAAAGATTTGGCTTCGGTGTCGCGGCCCGAGCCTAATGATGTAGATATAGAGCCTGTTTCGGTTTGGTTATTGGGATTATCCATTCTGCGGCGATTCGGAAATTTGTCCCAAGCCAAGGCCAATTTAAATAATTGTCTAGCTGATTTATCGTAGATTTCAATCAATTCAAGACATCGGGCTGTCTCTATTTTATATAGGTCCTTTATTTGCTCCAGGCTTACCATGGTTTCATTGCATTCGGCCATGGCATCATCGATGTATTTCTGAAAACCTGCCTTTTGGTGCTTTTTGGCATAGCCTTCGGCAATCAGTCGTGGAATGGCTTTGCATGAACGATTGAGTTGATCCTTGAGGTCATTTTTTTCAGAAGGGGGCAACCGAGGCAAGATTTCATTCGCCACTAGGAGCATTGCCTTGTATGTATTCTGGTAAAAGAATAAATCTTTGAAGCTTTTTATTCCCATAGTTGTGAAATGAATTACAAAATCCAATTTTGATTTGGCTGTCATAGTGTGTTTATGGCGCAGGCGACACCGAAGCCTATGCCTTTACGGGCCGCGACACCCAAGCCAACCTCGCCCCCGTCATGGGCTTCGTTTTCGCCGCCCGAGCCAAAGCCCATGCCCAAGCCCAGTCGGGCCGCGACACCCAAGCCGAGGCTTTCACAGATAAGGGCTAGACTCCCCCACAACCCCATCGAGCACCCTCACATCCCCCTTGGCATACTCGCCCATTTCAAAACCGTCATACTCAAAATGATCCCCATTCTGATAGAAAAAT
>CAZURX010000120.1:0-1117 GCA_964623015.1 uncultured Candidatus Peribacteria bacterium | reverse complement strand
GGGCGGTTTTTCGGTCAATCACCAACATGAATCCACGATCTCCGCGGCTTGGAAAAAAATCGATCCGATCAGCTCCATAAAACAGTTCATGGGCCTTGTGGAAAACGATATTCTTGATTCCGATCTCCTTGGCGAAAAGTCGCATGGCCAAGGTAGGCCAGTGTTTGAGTAGAAATCGTGTCGTGAAGCTTATACCATTTTTAGACATAAAATTCAGGTTAGATACAAAAAACAAATTTCAAAATACAAAATTGGATTGCAAACATACACAAAGCCAAATAGGATTGTCAATGTTTTGTCTTATGTTGAACTATGTTATTAGTTGGCCATCGTGGCGCATCGGCCTATGAACCTGAAAACACCCTTCGGTCTTTCCGTGCGGCCGTGGACCTTGGGGCAAACGCCGTGGAATTGGACATCCGCGCCACCAAGGATGGCAAACTTGTGGTGATTCACGATTCCAGGGTCAGCCGGACGACCAATGGCAAGGGAAAGGTCGCTAAAATGACACTTTCGGAGATCCGAAAATTGGATGCCGGAATGGGGGAGCGAGTCCCCACGCTTCAGGAGGCCGTGGCCTGGGCCAAGGGAAGGGCTAATCTGTTGGTGGAATTCAAGGAACCGGGCTTGGAGGCCAAAGCCGTCAAAATTTTCCGTGGGCACAAAAACATCTTGGCCATTTCTTTTTTCCAGACCGTGTTGGAGGAGTTGAATCGAATCAATCCAAAGCTTGAGACAGGACTTTTGTTCGATTCGAAACCCAGACACTTGGACGAGTTTTTGTCTTCTTGCCAACAGCTTGGAATCAGTTGGGTTTTGGGAAAGGCGAAATTCATCAACCGGAAATTGGTCGATGCGGCCCATAAGAAGGGGCTGAGGGTGTTGGCGTGGACGATCGACAAGCCGAAAATGTTGGCCAAGAAGATCGCCTTGGGGCTGGATGGGGTAACCTCGAACAGGCCTGAAATCTTTTCAGAACTCTGAAAACAGGATTTAGAAAACAGCTAGGTCAGGGGATGGCTCCTAAGGGAGCTGAATCCTGAGTTCTGTTTCCTGAATCCTAGTAGTAGGGTTTCAAGCGGCTAATCATTCGGGGGACCGGCATAGTCTCTCGCAC
>CAZURX010000119.1:0-4047 GCA_964623015.1 uncultured Candidatus Peribacteria bacterium | reverse complement strand
CATGGTGAAGAACCTGTCGCACCTCATGGAGCCGCTCATCATCGTGGTGCTGGGTGGAACGGTCGGCTTCCTGGTGATCGCGGTCATGCTTCCGATCCTGCAAAGCTCCGATCTGGCAAGCCAAGGGGGCGGAGGCGGCTAGGCGAATTTACCCTTGCAAAGCCTTTTTGCGCTTTGGTATAATAAAAAACGATTTTATTCTTTAAACAAAAACACAATGAAATCGAACAACACGTTTCAACGTGGTTTCACCCTCATTGAGTTGATGATCGTTATCGTCATCCTCGGCATTTTGATGGGTACCATTTTACCTCGTCTAACTGGCGCCCAGGGCCGCGCCCGCGACACCGCCAAGATCGCGGATCTTTCGAACTTGGCCCAGGCCTTGGAGGTTTATTACAACGACAATGGCCAGTATCCTGCCTATGTCAATGCAGATGGAACTGCCAATACCACCGAGGCAAACGCTTCGTGCTTATCGCCAGACTCGACGGTCGGCACCAAACTCAAGATTTATCTCAAGGGGGAGCAGATTCCGGTTCCCGCCAACAATCAGTCGACCACATTGGGTTGCGTGGGCAGCTATTACTACAAGCCTTTGAACAAAGGTGGCTTGAGCAACGCCGCCTATGTGCTCGCGACCGATGTCGAGACCTGGCAGATGGCCAACTGGACATTTGATTCTGCCTTGAAGCCTTCCACAGAATTCTTGGCTTCTACCGCGTATAATTCCATTGCCGCGAAAGCGGGTAAGGCCGGCGAAAAGCCTTCCGAGGAGACAGACTCCACTGGCCAGTCTGCCCTTCAGACCGCTTACGTCTTGATTCCTTAATCGTTTAAAGAATCCGACCCCGCACCACTTGCTTACGCTCGGGTGCGGGGTTTTTGTTGGTTGGTTATTGATTGCCTCTCTGTTTTTCATTCCTGCGCATGCAGGAATCTCCTGACTTCCCCCTGGCCTTTCCATTCCTGCGCCCCCTTTCCATTCCTGCGCCCCCTTTTCATTCCTGCGCAGGCAGGAATCCCCCTGCCGCCTCCATGGTGGTTTATTGGGAGATTCCCCTCTACAAAAAAATAAAAAGTGAGCAGGGATCTCCATTTTATGATAAAATGATATACTGTTTTGCATCCAAAATCCTGAAAACATTTTTTGTGTACATCATGGCCAGCAAATCCAAAGTCCTCTATACGGGCTTCTCCAACGGCTTGGAGATGCGTGTGTTTTTGCATAACGAAAAGCATTTCGGTGGTTTCACGGCGAAATACAATGTGGATCGACTGGTCTACTACGAAGAATATCAATATGTCCTAGATGCTATTAAGAGGGAAAAGCAGATCAAGAAATGGAAGAGGGAATGGAAGATCAGCCTCATTGAGTCTATGAATCCAGAGTGGGACGATTTGTCGGAGGGTTGGTTTGAGGGTTGGCAGAAACAAGGCGATTCCTGCTTTCGCAGGAATGAAAAAGTAAACAGCCAGCCCTTTTGGTCTGTGCAGGAATGAAAAAATAGTTTACTACTTCACCTACTCCAGGTCAAAAAACTTATTGTAATACCACTTGAAGTAGGCGGCGTCTTGGTTGACCTCTTGTTCCCGCTCCTTCATTTTGGCTTCAACAAGGGATTGGAATTCTTCGGTGGTGCCAGTTTTCAGCTGGATCGTGAAGCCAAGTTTTTGTTTTTTGTTCAAGGCTTGGATTTCGGGATCCAGTGAAAGGGGGTGGAATTGTCCATCTACGATGATGTAGCCATTTTCCCGATCCTGTCCCATGGGAACGACGGTTGGGTTGCTGATCAGGCTTTTCCCCATGTAATAGGGGGGGGTGGGTAGGTTGTCCAGGTTGAGCAAGGTGGCGGCGATGTCGACTTGGGAGCCTTGTTGGGCTACAAGGGATAGTTTATCCTTGGTGATTATCAAAAAGGGGATTCGGTTCGGCCGAAGGAGAAAGGAATTCTGGAAATTGGCCCCGGGAATCTCGAAGTAGGCTGGATAGGGGTGGTCGGCGGTCAGGAGAATGGCCGTGTCGTCGGTGAGCAGGTTTTCCTGGTTTAGGCGATCCATGAATTCGCCAAGCACGCGGTCAAAACAATGGGCTGAGAAAAGGATGGGATCCTCGGAATCGTCTGATGGCAGAGGGCCGGTAGCGCATCTCCCTCCTGGGGTATGGGTGTCGAGCATGAGAGCGGTCAAAAAAAGCTTTTCGTCCGGCTTGGCCTCTTTGAGGCGAGAAATGATTTCGCCCAGGATATAGTTGTCGGTGTAGCCCCAGGATTTGTAGAGCTTGGGTTGGGTTTTGATGAATTCAGGATATTTTTTGGCGAATTCCTCCTTGGCGAAAGTGGAGTCATAACCGAATTTCTTGAAATGGAGGTTTTCCTGGACATAGTATTTGGTGGCCCCGCGGATGAATTCGGTTTTATACCCCGCCTTTGCGAGGATTTTTGGAACGCAGTCGTGGATCGGATTTTCCAAGGTCTGATCCAAATTGGTGTGGCCGCAAAGCATGGCCGCCAAGCCGTGGAGGGTGAAGGAACCCGAAGGATAGAAGTCGTCAATGTGAGGGTATTTTCCCAAAAGGCTGTCAATCGTTGGCGTGGTGCCAGGAATTTGGTTGTTGTAGGCGGAAAGGAAATGCTGGCCGAACGATTCCATTGCAATGAGGACAATTTTTCGATAGGGCTTTGGAAGTTTCTTTTGGATTTGGTTATCCAATTGCTTGGATCCGATCAATTTTTTTTCGTCGGGGGTCAGGATATGGACGATTTTCTTGGGAGGATAGAGCACAAAGCCAGCCTCTCGGATCAAGACGGCCAACCCCGAGTTTTCTAGGTCCACGGTCCGATAAAAGGCCTTTTCCAATTGATCGGAGCCACGGATGGTGTTGTTGGTGCTGTAGCGGATGGGGATGAAAGGGCTGCCGATGGCCAAGGCCAAAAGCGCTGTCGAGAAAAGCCATTTTTTCACAGGCCAAATTCTCTGCTTGCTTCGGATTTTGATGAGCGTGGCGGAGAAAGAGAGGATGGCCACGACAAATCCAATGAGCACCACGGTGAGCACGGGGGTTAGAAATGTGAAGAACAAGTGCCATTCGAATCCCTTGAGCACATAGAACTGGAAGTTGGCCCGCGCCAAAAAATAGTAGGCTAGAGTAACAGTGTTGATCAGGAAAATGACATTGAAGATTCCAACGAGCCACAGCCGCATCCACAGTCGTTTGGCGTCGTAAAAGAGGAGATAGAAGATAAAAAGGTAGGGGGCGGTGTCGGAAAGGAATCGTTTGGAAAGGCTGCCCACCACATTGGAGAAAAAATGGAAATTGTGCTGAAAGGGGGAGAGTCCGTTGATGTGGTAGAGGATGCCGTAGATCAGCGCAAAATAGACCACAAAAAAGCCCAGGTAAAAGAGGTGATAATGGCGAATCGCCGCTTTCTCGAGCCGAAGGAAGGCGAGGAGTCTTTTCATTAGAAAAGTGAGTAGGTTGTAGTGAGTAGGCTGTAGTAAAAATTCGTATCAATTCTACTCACTACACACTACCCACTACTCACGGGTGGTTTGGGGCTCGGGAGGGTTATTTGATTTCTTTCAAAATCTTTTCGACCGAGGCCGCGCCGATTCCTTCGATCTTGGACAGCTCTTTTTTGTCTTTTCCCTTCAGGTCTTCCAAGGTTTTGAATCCGGCCTTTTCCAATTTGTTCACAATGGCCTTGCTCAGGTTTCCCCAGTGTCCGACGGGCTTTCCCGATTCCTTCTCCACCGAGGCCGCGGCCGCTTCCACGTCCTTCTCCGCGGTTTTGACCTTGGCCAAGTCTTGGTCGTCCACACGGCGGTTTTGCTGGGTCATTTCGGAAAGTTTCTCCTTGAAGGCGGGCAATTGCTCGATGTTGTATAGGTCCAGCTCGTAGCCGGTCAAATCGGAGGCGAGGCGAACGTTTTGCCCCTTCTTGCCGATGGCCATGGGCCGTTCGGCCTCTTCCACGAACACGGCCGCGCGTTTCTTGATGCGCACGTCGTCGCCCGAATTCACAATGACCACCTCGGCGATCTTGG
>CAZURX010000118.1:0-4115 GCA_964623015.1 uncultured Candidatus Peribacteria bacterium | reverse complement strand
TAGTGGAAAGCACCAAATGCCCAGTGAGCGCGGCGCGAATGGCGATATCAATCGTTTCCTGGTCGCGGATCTCACCCACCATGATGATGTTCGGATCCTGGCGGAGCGCGGTGCGAAGGCCCGAGGCGAAATCGTAGTGAATCTCGGGTTTCATCTGGCTTTGGTTCAGGCCATCCATCTGGTACTCGACCGGATCCTCGAAGGTCATGATGTTCACCCCCACCTGGTTCAGGCGACGCAACACGGAATACAAGGTATTGGTCTTGCCGGAACCCGTGGGTCCCGTGACCAGCACCACGCCATTCGGCAACTTGAGAAAGCGTTCCATTTTTGCCAAATTCTCGCCCTGAACGCCCAATTCCGTCAGTTCCGGAATCTTTTTCGACTTATCCTGGATACGCATACAGATCTTCTCGCCGTTCACGGTGGGCAGGGTGGAGACGCGAAGATCGAGCGACTTGTTGTCCTCGGTGACGATCTGCAAACGGCCGTCCTGTGGAACGCGCTGCTCGTCGATCTTGAGGCCCGACATGATCTTGATGCGGGAAACGACCGCGGGATGGATATTCAACGGGTATTCGATAATGAGACGCAACACGCCGTCCACACGAAAACGAGTGCGGACAAACTTCTCCAAGGGCTCGATATGGATATCCGAAGTCAATATATTGGTCGCGTACGTGATCATGTGCAACACGATCTGCGGAATGTTGCCCGCAATCACGGAATTCTGAAGCGCCGACATCAGCTGGGTCGGAGACATTTTGCTGTCCGCCTTCACGGCTTGCGGCGCCGGAGCAGGATTGACCATGGGCGCAGGGGCGACTTTGGGTAACGCGGTCTCAGCGGTCGAACCCGCCGCCGGAACGGAAGTTTTGGCAGTCGTGTCGAGTGGCTTCGGTGATGTTTCCACCTGTATTAGTGCCATTGAACAGATAAAAATTTACAATTTACGAATTTACAATTTTCAATTAATTTTCAATGTTTAATTCTTAATTTCCAATGAGTTGCTTGGAATGTTTTGAAATTGGAAATTGGAATTTAATTTGTAAATTGAAAATTACAAAATTGAAAATTCTCTCGCACTAGCGAGAGTAGGCGTTCATCTGGATGTTGAAATTCACACCCATATCTTTGCCCGAACTGTCCACGCCCAAATACTGGAGAGAGATATTGGAAATATCCATCAGACGTATATGATCCTGACTTTTGGGATCCACGTCCCCGGAAAGCTTGATCAGTTCCAGAAAACGGTCAAAATTGGTTCGGCTGGTGCGGATGGCGGTGGAAAATGGAAGCACTGTGTACCCATCCTTTTTAACCGCATTTTGAAAATTGACATTGTTGAACTCGAACGGAGGGTAAGTTGTGTTCAAATTGGTGGCAAAATTCTCCATCAGCCGAATCACGCCAATCTTGTCGGGCGTTTCCGGAAACACGGCTTTCAGAATATCTTGTTGTTCCTTGAACTGGCTGTCGTAGTCCGCTTTGTGCAGATCACGCTTTTTCTCAAGGTCGGCGCGACTTGCGGAAATTTTCTCAATTTCCTCCGTTTTCACCCTCATCTGATTCGGGAAATCCAGATATGCCATCATCTGAGGATAGAAAAACTGATAGGAATAGGCCGCAAGCGCGACCAAGGCGATCCCCAATCGCATAAAAGCGGATTGGGTGTTGCGTTTTCGAACCGCAGCATTCGCCTCCAGCTTAGCCTTGAGCGGCATCGAGAAGATGTTGCTTTTGGGCTGCGCGGCACCGAGCGTCGGAGTGTTCACGTTAGCCATACATTAAGATGATTAGAATTATTGCGACGATTAGGATGATTACGATCTTGAAATCTCAAATTATCTATTCTGCTCCTTGGTGTAGAGAGTCAGATTAAAGGTTGACTGAAAGCGCCCCGTCGAGTTGTTGAAACTTTTGGCAAACGAATTGAATTCCTGCAGACCATAAAAGTAGGGCTTTCGATCGTCATCAGGATTTTTTGGATCCTTGGGATAGTTTTTAAATGCCTGCTCCAACTCGGCCAATTTAGTCAGGTTCTTGCCAAGCGGATCACTTAAGGTTCCCGTCACGGTGAGTTGGCTGGTTTCCGAATTGTAGGTGTAATTGTTATATTGGACATACTGGGAAATAGCATTTTTTTCATAGACTGACTCCGTAACCTCATTCAGTTTCTTGAGAATCGACGGCCAATCCATTCGCCCCGAAACAATCTTTTTGATTGCTTCCTGATGGTCATCCTGATACCCCCCTTGGTACTTTGCGATTTCCTGATTGAGCCTTTTCACCTTTGCGCTTTCCTCCTCAATGGTTTTTGAGGCGTTGTGCAACTGTATCGCATTGTTCTCCTTGTTAATAAAACCGATACCCAAGACGGTATTGTTTGCGTCAATATTCTCGACATACAGGAAAGCCGCGCTGACCGCGATGAATACAATCGCCAGACGCAAAAATGCGCTGGAGAACCCCAGAAATGATTCCCCTGTCCGTTCCATGGGCACTTTTTCCTTTTTAGGCTCGGCCTTTTCCGGGGCGGTCTTGGCCACAATGGTTTCCAGCACCGAAGCCGTTGGCTTTTCCACCTCTTCCTTGCCAAACAAAGAAGTAAAAATGTTGCCCTTCCCCTGAATTTTGGACTCAGGCTTGGCGACGGTCTCCTGCTCCACTTTCAATTGAGATTCAATGGGCTTTAACGGTGCTTGCTCCGCGGCTGGCGGAACCGCAAAGGGGACCGCTGGCTTAATTTCAGATTTAACGGGGCCACTTGAAACTCCGATGGGGACTCCCATTGGGGATTCAACGGGCTTGGCAACGGGAACCTTGGACTTTGTGTCCACCGCGGAGGCCAACTTTGAAACCAGATTCAGGTTTTTAGCCGGCTCCTTTGCGGCTTCCTTGGCTTCGGCTTTCGCGGCAACTGGCGCAATGACGGGCTTGGAAGAATCTTTTCCCAAAGCTTGAGCGCCTTTGTCCGGCGCAGGAGCCTTCTTGACAAACATACGCGAGAAAAAGCTGGGCTTCTTCTCATCTTTTGAGGAGATGGGCTTGGCACCCTCCGTCTTTTTCACGTCCTGTGCCAAAGTCGGCTTTGTTTCAGTCAAAACCACTGGCTTGGGGGTTCCGACTGGAGCAAGAACCGGCTTGGGTTCCTCTTTTTTCGCGACCAAAGACCCAAAAATAGACGGCTTTGCAGAGGAGGACGCCGGGGTTGGGGCCAACGGCTTCGTCTCGGCCGCTGGCTTGGCCGGAGCCACTGGTTTAACCGTAGGCATCGGATTCACGAACGAAGCTCCTGGTTTTGCCTCGGACTTAGCAGACTCTTTCGCGACCACCTTGGCCGGCTCAACTGCCCTCTTCCCGAAAAGACGGGCAAAAAAGCTTGGCTTTTTTTCGATCTTGGGCGCCTGGACGGTGATCAAGGTCTCAATTTTTACCTTTTTTGCCTCAGCCACCCTTTTCAGCGCCTTCATAGCCACTGAATTTTCCCACTCCAGAGCCAAAATCTCATTGGCCTTTATCGCGACACCGCCCCAATCCGCCTTGGCCATCGATATTTCCAGCTCCATGGCCAACTTTCGGATTTTTTCCTTTCGAATTTCAGCATCCAAGATCGCCTTGGCCTTGGCAATGGTCGCCTCAGCCTTGAGGGCCTTGGCATTCGATGGATCCAATTTTTTCACCTCCTCCACGGCCTGGGTCATGGCCGCCAAATCCCCCGCCTTGAACGATTGGTCCATTTTGACCTCCAGCGTCTTAATCTTCACAGCATTGGCCTTTTTCATGGCTGTTTTTTCCCCCTCCTGTGTTTTTTGCATGATCCGCTCTACCACACGGTTCTGGGGGTCCGCCTTACGGATCTCATCCGCCTTTTTCCTCACCATTTCCCAACGGCCCCCCTTGAAGGCGGTTTTCATTTCCGTCTCGAGCTTTTCGATTTGGGCGGCAGTGGGTTTTGAATTCGCAGCGGCCATGGTTTTTGATTTAATATTTATTTTGCCTTACACCTTAAACGAAATTTATCTGAATATTATAGCATTTCTGGCTCCGAAAAGCAAGACCCCGTTGTAGATAAATGAAAAGGTTACCGAAAACCAGCGTGTAGATAATAATTC
>CAZURX010000117.1:0-4161 GCA_964623015.1 uncultured Candidatus Peribacteria bacterium | reverse complement strand
ACACTACATCAAATACGCTGAGGTCGGACTTCTGCTGGGGATTGTGTTCATGGCCATTTGTGTTCATCTCTTCACCTTTGTCGCCAAAAAAATGATCGCCGGGAACGGAAATGGGGACATAAAGGAAAAAAGGATTTGACTATATACTAATTATTGTTATAAGATATATTTATTATAAACGCATCCTTTGGATGCAGGACTCGAACCAACATCTGTGTCATCCATGAAAAGTGACCCTTTGGAATCGGGTCGCTAATCTTTTTTTTATGACACAACCAGACAGTTCGGCACCCGTGACCTTCCAAGGCCTCGGCATCGCCGATAATATTATGGAGTCCTTGGTCCGCGCCAAGTTCTCGACGCCGACCCCCATCCAGCACAAGTGCATTCCCGTGGGAATCGAGGGAAAGGATTTGATCGGAATCGCCCAAACGGGCACCGGCAAAACCCTCGCCTTTGGCATCCCCATGATCCAGCGGCTCGCCCGCTACAAGGGGAAGGGCTTGGTGCTTTTGCCCACGCGCGAACTCGCCATTCAAGTCGAGGAATCCTTTCAAAGGGTCGGGGGGCATATCGGACTCAGGACCGCAGTCCTCATCGGCGGTGAGCCGATTGGCAGGCAGAAAGACCAGCTCAAAAGAAAACCCCACATCCTTATCGCCACCCCTGGGCGCCTGCTCGACCACCTGTTGCAATGCACCATACGGTTGGATGACGTGAGTATCCTGGTCTTGGACGAGGCGGATCGCATGCTCGACATGGGCTTTGCCCCCCAAATCAACCAGATTCTTGGCAAATTGCCCAAGGAGCGCCAAACCATGCTGTTTTCCGCCACCATGCCCGCGGACATCGTGAAAATCGCCACTCATCACATGAACTTGCCGGTTCGGGTGGAGGTGGCCCCTCAGGGCACGGCCGCGGAAGACGTGGAGCAGGAGATCATGATTGTGCAACGGGAAGGAAAGAAGGCATTGTTGGAAACATTGCTCAAAAAATATTTGGGCACGATTTTGCTTTTTTCCCGCACCAAGCACGGCGCCAAAAAAATATGTTTTGCCCTGCGAAAGGCGGGCCATTCCGCCGCCGAAATCCACAGCAACCGTTCGCTGGCCCAGCGCCGCGACGCGCTGGAGGGGTTCAAGCGGGGCAAGTATCGGATTTTGGTGGCCACGGACATTGCCGCCCGAGGCATTGACGTGAAAAACATCGAGGTGGTCATCAATTACGACCTGCCTGATAAATTGGAGGACTACGTCCACCGAATCGGCCGCACCGGCCGCGCGGGCAAGGAGGGTCGTGCCATTTCATTCGCCACCCCGCAGGAGCAATCGGACATCCGAAAACTCGAGCGTTTGATCCAGAAAAGCATCAAGGTGACCCGGCCCGATGGGCTGCCGATCCAAAACCCCCATGTGAACACCGCGCCATTTCAATCGTCGACCCATGGGCACCGATCGGGCCACTCAGGAGGCCAAAGGAGCTTTGGCCGAAAGCCTTTCGGCAAGCGAGGCCCCTCGAAACCGTGGGACCGAAAGCCCCGCGGGGATCGAAAATGGTAATTGAAGGTAGACGATCCCACTTTTGCTCAAAAAACCCGTAGGCGAGGATCGCCATCCTCGCGCGCGATTGCAAAATCGCGCCTACGGATTTTTTGGATCAAATTTATCTGATATGAGTCTAGGCTCCGGGGGCGGCCTGGATTTCATGTTCCTCCATTTCGAAAATCTCGGGAAGGTTCCGGTCGTACCCCTTGTTGTCGAGCCCAAAGCCGACCAAAAAGGGTTTCTGGTCGCATTCGAAACAGGCGTATTTGGGCGGATTGGCATCTTTGATTTGCCCCAATTTCTTTCGAACGAGCACCGCGGTCTCCACGCTTTTGGCTCCGCGCGCCTTGTAAAGGGCGTAAAGGAAGCTTAGCGTGTTGCCCGTGTCCAATATATCCTCGATGAAAATGACATCGCGGCCTTTCACCGGCGTGTCCACGTCCTGGACCAGCTTCAGGTCGCCGCTTTTGGTGCCATGCTTGTAGCTGCTCACCGTGGTGAAGTCCAATTCCAGCTTCATGGGCATCTTGCGGGTCAGGTCGGTGGCGAAGGCGTAGGCGCCCCGGAGCACGCAGACCATCAGGGGTTTGGTCTCGGCGTAATCGCGGGTGATCTCGGCGGCGACACGGGTGATTTCCTGGTCGATGCGCTGTTGGTCGTAAAGCAATTTCATAATTTTAAAATTACCAATGCCTGGCGCGGATTTCGCGTCGGTTAGGAAGAAAACATATCATCATCCCGTCGGAGACGCAAAGCTTTTAATCGGCGCCAAATCCAGGCGGTGGATCGATGGGCGGAATTCGTGGCGGCTAGTCCGCCCAACCCGATCATCGACCAATTTGGATTTGAAAATTCTGAAAAACCGCGCTTTAAGAGCCTTGACTTTTTTGCAGAATACGCTAACTAATCACCGTACAAATTTTGATTTTTAGCCTGATCAGATTGAAATCGAACGCCGAAATGACCACCAAGGCCGTGATCGCCATGGCTTTGCAGGTCGGATTCTCGACCGCCATCACCGCCACCTTATTTATAGGCGGAGGAGTGTGGATGGATCGGCATTACGGATCAGCCCCCCTGTTCATCCTGGTGGGCGCGGCCCTCGGCCTCGTTTGCTCCCTTTACCTCGTCTGGCAAATTGTGAAACCTCTCCAAAAAATCAAATAATCCTTCCGCCCTATTGGCGCTCCAGTAGGTGCTCCAATCGGAGCTCCAATGGGAGCCTCAACAGGAGCCCCAATCGGTAATTCGCCCCCCCATGCATCCCGTCTCCATCTCCGCAGAAAAAGTTTTTACCCTTTTTGGTTTCCTTCCGGTGACCAATTCGTTGCTGACCACCTGGCTGGTGATGGCAATTTTGATCACGATCGCCTATCTGACGACCCGAAAAGTCAAAAAGGTGCCTCAGGGGCTTCAAAACGTTTTCGAGGCGATCATCGAAGGTTTTTTGGGATTGATCGAAGGGGTGACGGGCGATTCAAAACGGGCCCGCGAGTTTTTCATGTATGCCTTCACTATTTTCATGTTCGTCCTATTTTCGAATTGGATGGGGTTGATCCCCGGCGTGGGCTCTATTGGTTTCTTTGAGACTGCAACTGAGACGACTCATGTCGAAAGCGTGGTGGCGGAAAACGCCCGCGAACCCGTGGAGGTTGAGGGCCATGGAGAAACGCAGGCAGTGGCCGAAACCGAAGGGACTGAGTCGCACGGAGGAGGACATGGCGGATACTTCCCGCTCTTGCGAGCTGGTTCCAGCGATCTGTCCTTCACGCTCGCCCTTGCGCTTTGCACCATATTATATGTTCAATACATCGGCTTTAAGCACCTCAAGTTGGGTTACCTGAAAAAGTATCTCAATTTCTCCGGCCCCATTCAGTTCTTTGTCGGAATTTTGGAGATCATCTCGGAATTCGCCAAAATCGTCTCGTTCTCCTTCCGTCTTTTCGGCAACATCTTCGCCGGCGAGGTGTTGTTGGTCGTCATGATCTTCCTGGCCCCCTACATTGTCCCAATCCCCTTCTACGGCCTCGAGATTTTCGTGGGAATGGTTCAGGCCTTGGTGTTCATGATGCTGACCTTGGTGTTCCTGAACGGCGCGACGGTCAGCCACGATGAACATTAAAAAAGGATGTGTGCGATTTGCGGGATCTGCGGGATAATCCCGCTCATCACGCCAATCCCTCAAATCGTGCAAATCCTTGCATAATATTTATATCTTTAATCTTTAAACCTTTATATGGAAAACGCAGAAACACTCAAGCTGTTCGCGGTCGCCGGAGCCATTTCTCTCGGCACCATCCTGCCCGCCTTGGCCATCGGCCTGATCGGCAGCAAGTCCGTTGAGGCCATCGGCCGCAATCCCGAGGCCGCCAGCAAGATCCAGGCCGCCATGATCCTTTCATTGGCCTTCGCCGAAGCCATCGCCATCTACGCGTTGGTCGTCGCCCTCATCATTAAGTTCGTATAACTCACTAATCGAGGACTTAATAGAGGACCCTGTAGAGGACCGATTGGGGCTTATCCCAATTAGATCCTCAATCAGGTCCTCAACCGATCCTCTACCAGAATTTTTTATGGAAGCATTAAGCAAATTGGGCATCGACTTCAAGGTCCTGAT
>CAZURX010000116.1:0-4174 GCA_964623015.1 uncultured Candidatus Peribacteria bacterium | reverse complement strand
TCTGGCTGGCGACCGCCTTCTTGTTTGCGCTCCATTTCTCCTCGAGGCCGTCGATCATCCCGTCCACCTGGGCCTGGGTGACCGGACGCTTCCCGCACGCGATCCAAACCCCTTTCTCCACCTTGGTCCGGCTGTAGGGCTCCAAACCGCCGTCCTTTTTCTTCACCAGCATGTTTTCCATCTCAAGGCGCTCGAAAGTGGTGAAGCGGCGGTCACATTTCTCGCACTCGCGACGGCGTCGGATCACCCGGCCCTGCTCGGCGAGGCGGGAATCGATCACTTTGGTGTCCGGATTTTTGCACTTGGGGCACTGCATGGGTTCTTGGTTAATGAAAGGGGTGGCGACAAGTCTGGAAAAGGTGGAGAAACTGACACGGGTACGGTATCATAACGTCAGGCAAAAATGAATTCCCCCCAACCCCTGCAACCCCCTAAAGATTCCGCACTTATCACTTCTATCACTTGTCACTAATCACTTTGAGTTCAGCACTTAAGGACTTAAGCACTTGGACACCCACATCAATCTCGATCTGAAATCTGCAATTTTATGATGAATGCGCTGGAACTTCGTCGGCAAGCCTTTCATCTCGCTTACGGCCCTCTGCTGGTCGTGCTTTACCATTGGCATCTGCTGACCCTGCCGATCCTCTTTGGCATGATCGTGGGTGGCGGCCTGATGTCCCTGATGGTCAAACGGAAACGGCTCAGCCCCATCCGCTGGGCGTTGTCGTTTTTCGAGCGGGAGCACCACATGGAGCAATTCCCGGGGCGCGGGATCCTGTTTTTCACCATCGGCGCCTTTTTGACGCTGGTTTTGTTCCAGGAATCCATCGCCTACGCGGGGATCCTGATCCTGAGCGCAGGGGATGCGGCCACGAACATCATCGGTCGGCATTTTGGCCGAATTCGGACGCGTTTGAACCCCAACAAATACATGGAGGGAACGTTGATCGGCATTTTGGTGTCGGTTCCCATCGCCTACTGCTTTGTGCCGAACCTGTATGCGGCCATCGCCGCCGCCTGCATCGCCATGTTTCTGGAAATGCCCAACATCCGGATTTTCAATTTCGAGATCGATGACAATTTGCTGGTGCCCCTGGCCGCCAGCCTAACTCTCAGTCTCTTTGTGTAATACTGAGTTGGGCCTACTTATCACTTCTATCACTTATCACTGAGTTAAACGATGGAAACCAAGGATTTTGGGAAACAGGGTGAGGACGGAGCCGTCGAATTCCTGGAAAAACTGGGTTATGAGATTCTCCAAAGAAACTACCGGAAGAAGGAGGGGGAAATCGACATCGTCGCCTTAGACCCGAAACAAGGGGAAATAGTGTTTGCAGAAGTGAAAAGCCGCCGAAACCGGGCCTTCGGCGCCCCCGAGGAGGCGGTGGGCGAACGAAAAATCGGCAAAATGGCGGCGGCGGCCGAACATTGGCTCGCCGAGAATGGAAAGGAAAAAGCGGAATGGCGCCTGGACCTCGTGATCCTGGAAATCGATTCAAACGGAAAGCCCGAATGGCGGCATTTAACCCATTTAGGTTAGAAAATTTTCCGCATTGTGGCTAGGGTTGCCCGCCCGGACGAATGTCAATTCGGACAGGTGGCCAGAATAGTGGTGGCACAAACTGAGCCAAAATTTGTCCACAATTCCAGCCACGATTCTAGCCACCATCCGAATTAAAATTCCAGCCACCATTCGAAATCAATTTTTTAAAGCCTATGAAACAGCAAAAAAAGAACAAATTGGTATTCGGTCTCCTTATGGCCGTGGCCGCAATAATCTACCTGTGGTATTACCCACTGGATCGGGGGAGCGTGTCGATTTCGGTCGGCCTTTCGGACTATTTGCTCATCGCACAAGGCCAAACCGTCCAATGCCCGGCGGACCCCTGCCTGTTTTCTCAAAAAACGGGAAACGTTGAGCTGAAAATCCAAAAAGATGGATATTTTCCGGAAACCGCAAAGATAAAAATCAGGCGGTTCAAGACTGAAGCCTTGGCATTTCATCTTAAAAAAATACCAACCCTGAAGCAAAGCCCTGTGGCGCCAACGGAAAGTGTCTCTGCGCAGGAAAAACCATTGCCCGAAGGCCTGGATCCGAAATCCCTTGCGGCATACGCCTGGAACAATGAGGGTGCCCAATTGGCGTTTTTGGACAAGAACGATGAAAAGGTGAAAATTTGGGCAAATGGGACAGCAAAGGTCGTCACTCCGCTGAAAGGCATTGGGGGGGGATTTAAATTCCTTTGGTCACCGGACAGCGCGCAGCTGGTGGGAATCATGGGCAAAGAGCTCTACTTCATCGATACCCAAAAGGCATCGCGCAAGAAGACGGTTCTGGATTTTGAACCTCAAAACTTGCTGTGGGTCCCGGAATTCAACGCGCTAGTGGCGAACAATGAGGCGGGGAAGGTTTTCAGGGTGGGGGTAAATGAGGAAACCCCGCTGGCCCTCGCGGTGAATTTGAATCATGCCGTTTGGGACCAAAACGGAAAACTGGTCTATTTTCAGGTGGATGGGGAGGCCAATCAGACCAAAATATTCGCCTACGACCCCGCAATGGACGAAAGCGCCGAGGTGGTGAGCAAATACAATTTCCCGCTGTCCAAAATAATCCGTGGCGCGGACGGCTCGATTTATTTCTACAATCCTGATCTCGAAAACTGGTCGATGTTGGAGTATTAGACTGGAACGGTTTGGTGTTTCAGGCTAGAATCCCCCTTGCCTAATCAATAAGGATGGAAAAACGGTCGTCAAATCAATGGGCTTCGATGTTGCTGTCCTTGTTTGTGGCTTTGGCGGCCGTCATGGGGTTTTCTTACGCTATCATCGGGGGCCTTTGCACGGAAAAATTGGTTCCCATCTGCCAAGCCGCAATGGTGGTGGTGGCTCCATCACAACCTAAAGCCAAGACGATTGCCCCCCTTGTGACCCCTGTGCCCAAATCCCTCAAGGGAATCTACATGACCGCCGAGGTGGCGATCAGCAAATATGGCAAAGAGCTGGTGGCCAGCCTGTTGGAAAGCGGGGGGAACACGGTGGTCATTGACGTTCAGCATGGCGGCGGGCTTTTGGCCTTCAATCCAAAAAGCGAAAGCTTGAGAAAGCTTAATCCCGGAAGCGGACGGCTCAATGATCTTCAGTTCTTGGTTCGAGACCTGCAAAGTCAGGGGATTTATGTCATTGCACGCCAAGTGGTGTTCAACCAGCCCTATATGGCCACCAGAAAGCCCGAATGGAGGGTCAAGGGGCGATGGGGAGGATATTACCCCGAAAAATGGCTCGACCCCTCCCATCCGGACGTCCAAGACTACAATTTGGGCATCTTCCGTGAGGTCGCGGAGATGGGTTTTGACGAAATCCAGTTCGACTACATCCGTTTTCCGGCGGCCAACCATCGGAATTATGACTATTACTTCGACGAGACGACAGAAACTCCGGCGGATATCATCGTGAATTTCCTGGCGCGGGCGAAAAGTGTCGCCAATGATTATGGAATGGCGGTTGGCGCGGATGTTTTCGGGGTGATTGTGTGGGGCGACGTGGACTGGAAAATCGTCGGGCAGGATCCAACTCGAATCGCCAAGGTGGTGGATGCGATCTACCCAATGGTTTATCCCTCTCATTTTGGAAATGGGTTCAATGGATATCAAAATCCGCACAATGCCCCTTATAAGATTGTCCACGACTCAATCAAGCGCTTTGTTGAGGCCTCGAACGGCAATGCGGAAATTCGCCCTTGGATCCAAGGTTTTCCGCTCAAGGTGAACTATTTCGGATCCTGGTTCATGGAAGAGCAGGTGAATGCCTCGTTCGACGCGGGCGCCAATGATTTTGTCATCTGGAGCCCGGGCAACCGCTACGGCTACAGCTGGCCATCTTTCAAGCTGGAGCCCAAGGAGGAAATCCAGGCGATTTCCGAAAAGATCGAGCCCGCCGCCGCCTCCAATCCCTAAATATTTAACCTGTCTTTTCAATATTTCAAGCCCAATAACCATGGGCAATTTAAAATCGCAGGATTCGTGGCATTCAGTCTCTCGCCCTTGAATGTACAACGATGTCTTTAGGTGAAAAGGGGTCCGGGGAATATGACGGGCCCGATGCCGATGGAGGGCGCTTCGTTGAATTTCCGTTCATATTCCCCGGGGTAGTGGCGAGCGGGCCGACCGAACGG
>CAZURX010000115.1:0-4180 GCA_964623015.1 uncultured Candidatus Peribacteria bacterium | reverse complement strand
CTCCGTGGCCCCGACGCAAGTTCGCCGACCTGATCAAGGAGGATTCGGGCATCGACATCCACAAACACAAGGACACCGAAAGCCTGCTCAAGGAGACCAAAAAGAAAAAAATCGTGATCGAGGATGCGGAGAAACTGGGCTACGGAAATTTGGTGGACCACCTCTACAAAAAAGTCTCACGCCCCCAGCTGATCCAGCCCACGTTCGTGATCCATCACCCGGCCGACATGAAGCCGCTCGCCCGCCGAAATGACGAAGACCCCAAAGTGTGCGACAGTTTCCAGCTTTTGGTGAACACATGGGAAGTGGTGAACGCCTATTCGGAGCTGGTGGACCCCAAGGACCAACGAGACCGCCTGACGGCCCAGGCGAAAGCCAAGGCGGGCGGCGACGAGGAAGCCATGAGCATGAATGAGGAATTTTTGGAGGCCATGGAACACGGCATGCCGCCCATCAGCGGGTGGGGCATGGGAATCGACCGCTTGGTCACGCTGTTGACCCAGCAGGAAAACTTGAGGGACGCGGTGATGTTCCCGCTACTCAAGCCGATGAAATAATTTCTCCTTGATTTTTCATTCCTGCGCAAGCAGGAATCTTCCTATATCCTTCACGACGGTAAACGATCAAGAGATTCCTTTCTGCAAAGGAATGAAAAGGAGAAGCAAAATTTGCCACCTTCCTGAAAGGGCTTAGGCCCCGAATGGGAAATTCGACCTGCCTACCGACAGGCAGGAATGCGAAATCCTAGTTTAGATATTCGCTAGGACTATTCCTCACTGGAAATATAAAAGCCCGCCTTTTGACCGAAACTGGCCCCTCCTTTTTCTGCTTGCTGTCTTTTGAGAGAATCTCCCCGTGTTGGCTTCGAGTCTCCAAAATTATTTCCGAAGATCCTTTTTTGTCCTCTTCCAAAACAACCCTCGGAGCTACGGGTTTTTTTGGGGCAGAACAATCATCCCAGTCGTCAATCCAGTCCTTTTTCCACGAATATCGGTCTTTGGGTCTAGCCATGGGCAATAGTTTTATTTGGTTTGAATATCAATCGTCAGGTCTTTATCATCGCATTCTTCAACCCTTTTTTTCAAATAATTTGTGCCTACCCAAACCTCCTTTTGCGGGGGTTTAAGATCTCTGACGAAGACTAGCTGACGCCTAACCAAGGGGGGCAAATCTTTTGGGTCCGTGATTTTTGGAGACCCGTCTGGCATTCCAAAATAAGCGCTTTCCTTTAGCCCAAAGGTGCATAGGTTTATCAACCCCTTTCCGTTTAGAGCAAGAACATTAAGCTCCACGGCAACCTCGAACCTGGAAGAGGCGATCACCCGATACTGCGCCTCCTCGGGGGTCATTTTTCTTTTTGGGGAATTGTAAAAAGCCTCCAGCACCTTCCCAACAGCCGTGCGCACAAACAACCCAAGCTTCTCTCGGTTTTTGAATTGTAGCCTTTGGGACAGTTGGTCCAGCATTATTTCAAATGGGACCACTTCAGGGGTGGTGGGAGGGGTGGGCATAGGCAAAAGGAGGAGACAGGTGCTTTTTATATCCTATTTTCAGGCGGATGTCCAATTTTTTGCCAAACCCCCAGCCAAACTCAATCACACCCTCCAGCTTTTGGCCCAGCTCCTTGGCCTGAACATACAACACATAGAAAAAGACCCCGCTCAAGCCTTGATCCCATAGAGGGAGAGACGAGCGGGGCCATTGGCGAAGGGCCATGAGCCTTAGTGGATTTATTGAGAAGGTTGGGCTTTCCCGAAATGGGAAAAGCCCTTTGGATTCAACGGCCCCCTCATGATTTGCCGCAATTGCCTGTTGGACCCCTTGTTGAGCGCTTTGACACAACTCAGGAACCAAAGCCTTTCCTCGTTTTGGCACATGCCACACTTGAAATAAGCAATCTCTTTTTTCAAAAAAAGCGCGGCCCCCATGCGAACATTGGGGGATTGATTTGAGCAGGCCTGCCCAACCAGAGACATCATGCGGTCGGGGTGGTAGCACCACAAGTTCATGAGCTCATGGAGCGCCACCCCCCCAAAGAAAGGCTGTGCCGCCTTCTCCAACAAGGCCAACACCTCTTTTTCATCCTTCCATTTTACAACCTTTTTTTTGCTTCCCATCTGAAACCTCCTGGTTTTCCCATTTATGGGTTAAAATTGACGGCCAAAATGGCCATAAACCACCTTCTCGGCCCTTCGCTGTGAATGATCATGGTCCGACACAAAATCGGGCCTCCCAATCCCGTCCAGCCAAAAGGCGGACTTTGGATATAGGCTGTTGAGTATGGACCCTTTTGGGGTTTAGTCAAATGTCACCACATCCTTCAGCTCGATGCCCAACTCCTTCGCCTTCAAAACGCGGCGCATGACCTTGCCGTTGCGGTTCTTGGGAAGTTTTTCGATGTATTCAATTTCGTCGGCGACGGCGATGGGGCCCATCTCGGTGCGGATCTTCTTGCGGATTTCATCCGAAAGCGTATCGGAACCCTTAAAGCCGGGTTTTAAAACGACAAATGCCTTGGCACATTCGCCCTTGATCTTGTGGGGCTTGCCGATCACCGCCACTTCCATGACGGCAGGATGATGAGAAATGGCCGCCTCGATCTCGGCGGTGCCGATGCGGTGGCCCGCGATTTTGAGCACGTCGTCGGCCCGGCCCAGGGCCCAGAAGTAGCCATCCTTGTCGCGCATGGCCACATCGAGCGTGTAATATTTGCCCGGAAAGCGGTCGAAGTACGTTTCCTTGAAGTATTTGCGCATCTTGTAGAAGGTGCGGGCCATGGCGGGCCATGGCTTGGTGATGACGAGGAGGCCGCGTTCGCCGTCTTTGACCCTCTTTCCATCCTGATCCACCACCTCGGCGAAGATGCCGGGAAAAGGCTTGGTGGCGGAGCCTGGTTTCAGAGGCAGGGCGGGCAAAGGGACGATCATGTGGGCGCCAGTTTCCGTCTGCCACCAGGTGTCCATGATGGGGCATTTCTTTTTGCCGACCACTGTGTAATACCAGTTCCAGGCCGCGGGATTGATCGGCTCTCCCACGGAACCGAGAATGCGAAGCGACTTGAGGCTGTGTTTTTTGACCCATTCGTCGCCCGCGCCCATAAGCATGCGGAGCAGGGTGGGGGCGGTGTAGAGGATGTTGACCTTGTGTTTGTCGACCATCTCCCAGATACGGTCGGGGTGCGGGTAGTTCGGGACTCCCTCAAAAAGCACCGTGGTCACCCCCGCCATCAACGGGGCATAGATGGTGTAGCTGTGTCCCGTGATCCAGCCGGGGTCGGCCGTGGACCAAAACACGTCGCTTGGCTTCACATCGAACACCCAATTGAATGTTCGGTTCACCTGGACGGAGTAGCCGCCATGGCAATGGACCATTCCCTTGGGCTTGCTGGCCGTGCCGGAGTTATAGAGGATGAACAGCGGATCCTCGGGATCCAGGGGTTCGGTCTTACAAATTGGTGACATTTTGCCGACCAAATCCTGATAATAAATGTCCCGACCTTTCTTCATGGGTTCCGGCACCTTGCTGTGGTTCACCACAATCATGTTTTTGACACATTTCAACCCCCTCACCGCCTCATCGGCCGTGGGCTTCATGGGATAGCGCTGGCCTCGACGAAAGCCAAAATCCTGAGTGATCAGGAGCTTGGGCTCGGTCAGCTCGATCCACTCGCGAAGGGATTTGGCGGCGAAGCCTGCATACACGATGCCGTGGATTGCGCCGATCTTGGCACAGGCCAGCATCGAGATGGCCGCCTCGGGGATGTTTTGGAGGTAAATAGCCACACGGTCGCCCTTTTTGATTCCCAATTTTTTGAGGCCGTTGGCCAATCGACAGACGGCATGGTCGAGTTCGGCATAGGTGAACTTCTTGTGTTGCCCCGAATCGCTTTCCCACAGGATCGCCACCTTATTCTTGCTGGGCCCCTTCAGGTGGCGGTCGATGGCGTTATGGACGATATTGAATTTGGAGCCGACAAACCATTTGTAGAACGGGGGGTTTTTGTCATCCAAAACCTTTTTCCAGGGCTTGTACCAACCCAGCTCCCTGGCCGCAGACTCCCAATATTTTAGATAATCCCTGGCCGCCTTTTTATATTCAGCCTCGGGGTTTTTGATGTTGGCCTGTTTCAAAAAAGCCTTCGTCGGGGGGTACAACTTGGCCTTCTCGAGGTTTTTTGGTT
>CAZURX010000114.1:0-4269 GCA_964623015.1 uncultured Candidatus Peribacteria bacterium | reverse complement strand
GGAGGCTATTTGCTACACATTCAAGCATTCGGCCATCTTTTTTTACCGCAGCCATGGCCAATTTTTTGTTTGCGAGCAACTTTTCGGAGTCGTCGCCAAAATTGCCCCCATCCTTCTTAATAGCCTGTTCTACCAATTTTCTATTCGACCGCAATTCTGTTGACACCTGCTCGAGACGAACACCCCCGAGTTTTATTGCTTCTTGAACATATTTTTTGTCTGCTAATAAATCCGGTGAGGCAAGGTATGATAATTCCGGAAATTTTTTTAATAATTCTATAAAATATTTTTTTCTTAAGTCCAAACCCGCCACACTTATCAAAAAATCCTTTGTTTCCATATTTTGAAGTTTTTTTGCACTTCCCCCACAAAAATAAAAATTAGCCGCGTAAGAATCATTACCCAAAAATAAAATATCCTGTCTCTCGCTTATAATTGTTTCAAAATTTTCTTTCAGTATATTCGCAAGTGCCTTTCTAAAAAATTCTGCTTCCCTTTTCCATTCCGCACCCGTTTTTGCCCTTTCAGTATAACCACGCTTCGGATTTTCCTTGGCCATATTGATTATTGATTAAGGGCTAAGAATATCTTGTGACTATTGCCTTTCCCCTTTTCGGTACTTGAATGTTTTTTCGGCGATTACATGTAGTTCGGGATGTTGTTGCAACAAGTCGACGTTTTCAATAAATCTCAGCGCGCGGCCGTTTTGGGTGACGGCGGCGAGCACTATTTCATAGCAACAGCGCAAGCGATCCGACGCATATTGAAGTGCCTCCCCATTGTTTTTTACGGCGGTCAAGACCACCTCCTCATCGTCCCTCAGCCGTTTCGAAGCCCATTGGAGCGCGAGGCCATGGTTGGCAACCGCGGCCAAAACCACTTCTTTGTCGTCTCTTAGTTTTTTTGAAACAAATCGAAGGTTCCACCCATCCTTATTAACCTCCGCCAGCACGGTTTCCCTGTCGTTTCTCCATGTTCGGGGCAACCCACGCAAAAACGATCCACTTGCTTGCCCTTTTTCATTTTGCCCGATGACCATTTCTCCCCTTTCGTCTTGCCATAATTCACGGAGTTTTTGCCTCATCCTGCTCAAAAAGCCCGATTTTTCCCCTGTTTCGGAATGAGAATCTCGGGACTCCTCGCTTCTGTGATCTTGGTCATTTTCCCATGGCTTCATAATAGGAAGTTTAGTCTTAAGGTTGAATATTATTTCACTATAAATAGTTTTTGTCAATTTAAAGCCCCTATCCAAAAAATCGGGATTCATTACAATGTTGGCTGTCATCCTTATCCGACCTCCATGCACTCAAAAATCGAACACTTGAAGACTGAAATGCTGCACGCCCTCAAGGCGGCAAAAACTGAAATCGAAGTGAAGGAGGTCGAGGTGAAATATTTGGGCCGGAGCGGGGTTTTCAACGATATTTTGAAGGGCCTTAAAGATTTGCCCGACGACCAGAAGCGCACCGTCGGCAAGCTGGCCAACGACACCAAGAAAGAACTAGAAGCGGATGTCCTGAAAAGGAATGTCAAAATCGCCAACGAAAGCCTCGGCTCCATCGCGGACAGCGAATGGATGGATGTGACCGTGCCGGGCCATGTGCCAGTCGCGGGGCATCGCCACCCCATCTCGAAATTCATGGACGATATCGAGGCGATTTTCGCCAAGATGGGGTTCGCCGTGGCCGAAGGTCCCGAGGTGGAGCTGGAGCACTACAACTTCAACCAGCTCAACATCCCCGACGACCATCCCGCCCGAGACATGCAGGACACATTTTGGCTCAAAAACCTGAAAAAGCACGTGCTCCGCACCCAAACCTCCCCGGTGCAGATCCGCCACATGGAATCGCATGAGCCGCCTGTCCGCATCATCGCCATGGGCAAAACGTTCCGCAAGGACAGCGACGCCACCCATTCGCCCATGTTCCACCAGCTGGAAGGGCTCATGGTCGGCGAGACCATTTCGATGGCCAACCTGAAGGCAATCATGACCCACGCCCTCCAGCAAATTTTCGAGGATTCGACCATCAAGACCCGCTTTCGCGTGAGCTTTTTTCCTTTTGTCGAGCCGGGCATGGAAATGGATTGCACCTGCCCCGTATGCCGAGGCAACGGCAGGTTGCCCGATGGCGTGCCCTGCCGCCTTTGCAAACAGTGTGGATGGCTGGAGGTCGGCGGCGCCGGAATGGTGCACCCGCAGGTGCTCAAAAACGTGGGCTACGATCCCGAAAAACTCAGCGGGTTCGCGTTCGGCTTCGGCATCGACCGCATGGTGATGATCAAGCACCACATCAACCACCTCAGGCTGTTCTTTGAGAATGATTTGAGGTTTATACAACAGTTCTAATTGAGGATCCCGTTGAGGACCCGATGGAGGACCCAATTGGGGAAAATAGATTGTTAATAAAAACAACAGTATGAAAAAAGTTGTCATCGGATCCGACCATGCCGGATTCAAAATGAAGGAAAGGATCAAAAGCGAACTCGGAGACAAATACGAGTTTTTGGATATGGGCACGGATGGCGAGGATTCAGTCGATTATCCGGTTTACGCCGAGCGGGTGGCGGGCATGGTGGCGGGGGATCCAAGGCTCCAGGGCGTTTTGGTGTGCGGTTCCGGTATTGGCGTTTCCATTGTGGCCAACAAGGTCCCTGGGGTGCGCGCCGCCTTGGCCTACACCCTAAAGGCCGCGGAGCTTTCCCGCCTGCACAACAACGCGAATGTGCTTGCCACCGCGGGCCGCGAAGAGACGATGGACGATCCGGTGAAAATCGTCGAAAAATTTTTGAGCACCAATTACACCCGCGAGGCGCGGCACGAGAAAAGGGTTAAAATGATCGGCGAGATTGAAAAGAAATATTTGAAAATCTGATTTTTTAAAATTCTAAATCCTAGGCACGAGAGCCTAAACAGAATTCAATGTCTAGAATCCAAAGCCCAGAATACAAATTAAAAACCATAAAACTTGCATATAATTTTGGATCATTTGTTTTTTTGTTTAGGATGTCTGGATTCTGCGTTTTGAGAAGTTTGGATTTTGTTTAGGATCTAGGATTTCGGATTTAGGATTTAAGCAAAATTATGCCCAAAATCAAAATAGCCCCATCGATCCTCGGCGCCGATTACGGCGACCTGAACCACGAACTCCAAAAACTGGAGCCGTTTTCGGATATTTTCCATGTGGACGTGATGGACGGCAATTTTGTGCCCAACCTTTCCATTGGGGCGCCCGTGGTGCGCTGCATCAAGACGACGATCCCCTTGGATTGCCACCTGATGGTGCTGAACCCCGATCGCTATTTCGAGGATTTCGCCAAGGCGGGCGCACACACGATCCTCATCCATGTGGAATCGTCGAAAAACATGAAAAAGGACATCGAGAAAATTCAAAGCTTGGGATGTGATGCCGGGGTGGCCATCAACCCGTCGACCCATGTTTCCAAAATCGAAAAAGTTTTGCCGTTGGTCGACCAGGTGTTGGTCATGTCCGTGAATCCCGGGTTCGGAGGCCAGCCGTTTATGGCCGAGGTGCTCCCCAAAATCTCCTGGATCCGCGAGCGGTATCCCAACTTGGACATCGCCGTGGACGGCGGAATCGACGACAAGACCGCGGTGTACGCCAAAGCCGCGGGGGCCAATATTTTTGTGGCAGGCTCTTATATCCTGAAGGCTGACAATCCGAAAAAGGCGGCGGAAAGGCTGAAGAAAGCCGTTCAATAAAACGTCCGTATTGTGGTTTGAATAGTGGAAACGCAAACTTGGCTACAATGCTAGCCACGACCCTAGCCACCACTCGAATTAATATTTTTCCAGCAGCGGCACCAGTCGGGATGCGACCGTCTGGATCCTTTCGTTGGTCAGGAACAGGAAATGATCCAATTCCTCAATTCGATTTTGAATGATGTTGGGCATTTTCAGGCTTTGGTCCTCGGGGTCGAAAAAGGTGTCCAACATGCCGTTGAGGATCACGATGGCGCATTTTTGGGTGAAGTCGATTTTTCGGTAAGAATCACGCAAAAGCCTAAGATTGAACAAGCTGAAAATTTTGTAAAATGGGCAATTGTCCTCCAAGCGCATATATTCCCTCCATTTTTTGAAAAAATCTTTCCCCAAGCCGTTTATTAGCGCTTTGGCGAAACTTCCCTCCCCAATTTCGTGTAAGGTCCTATTGATGGGGGCTAACATAATGACCTTGTCTATCTTTTCGCTGTTTTTTTCGGCAAATAGATTGGCAATTGAGCATCCTAGGGAGTAGCCGACCAAAGTCA
>CAZURX010000113.1:0-4288 GCA_964623015.1 uncultured Candidatus Peribacteria bacterium | reverse complement strand
ATAATCCTAATAATCCTCATCATCGTAATAATCCTAAATAATTATTATGAAAGGAAAATTGTTTCTCATTCTCGGCCCGTCTGGCTCAGGTAAGGGCACGGTGCTCAACGAAATCAAAAAACGCCATCCCGATTATGTGTATCCGCTCTCGGCCACGACGCGGGAGATCAGGCCTGGGGAAAAGGACGGCATCCAGTACCATTTCATCTCTAAAAAACAGTTCGAAGACGGCATCCAAAAGGACGAATTTTTGGAATACGCCTGCGTCCATCAGGACAACTATTACGGCATCTTCAAAAAGCCAGTTCTCGACAATCTGGAAAAAGGGAATGTGGTTCTCCGAGAGGTGGACATCCAAGGATTTGAGACCATCCGTGAAAAATTGCCGAAAAAAAATCTCGTGTCGATCTTCATCACGGTTTCCAACCAACAAGAACTTATCGACCGGATTTTGGGCCGAGCGCCCATGAGCGACGAGGAGCTAAAAAAGCGGATGGTCAGCATGCGGATGGAGTTGGCAAAGGCCCGCGAATGCGACTATTTGGTGGAAAACAAAACAGGGGAACTCCAAAAAACAGTTGAAAAAGTGGAAAAAATCATAGAAACTGAATCCGCTTAAAAATCCAACTAAGGATTGATCCCTCTGTTCGGGAGTAGCTCTGCCTCCGCCGAGGCTTCGGCCGACCAGCAAGTGTCCAGGCAGTGGCCTGTAAAATTTCAAATCACAACCTTTATCCCCTCTGTTCGGGAGTAGCCAAGTGGTAAGGCAGTGGCCTCTGGAGCCACCATTCGAAGGTTCGACCCCTTCCTCCCGAACAGAGGGAATAATTTGTCACTCAATAAGGTTTCCGCCAGAGGCGGACCCGCCTTTGGAGGGCGACCCCTTCCTCCCGAACAGAGGGAATAATTTGTCACTCAATAAGGTTTCCCCGCCCCAGGCGGAGACCCGCCTTTGGAGGGCGACCCCTTCCTCCCGAACAGAGGGATTTTTTGTATAGGAAAAATTATTGCGCAATTTCCATCGATATTGCTTCAATTGTGGAAAATCGACAATCGTGGTATGCCTTATTAAGATCAATAAGCCAAAATTTTATGAAAAAAATATTCAATCCTTTGAATTCAAAAATTTTTGGGTCGATCACTGGGACCATGATCGTCCTGACGTTTTTGTTTTCGGCCAATTTTTTGCATGCGGCCCCCATTGATTTTTTTGACACCGACTACCAGCCGACGATCTTCAGCAAAACTGAAATCGTTGGACCCGAAGTTTTTTTCGCCACAATCAAGGCCAAGGCCACCGTGGCCGAGGACCTTCCGAAACCCATCGTGGACCTTCGCTACACCTATCGCTATTTCGCCACGAACAATGACACAGGCGAAGAGGTGGTCCTGAACCCGAAATTCGTGGGCGACAAGATCACGCCATTCCCCATGAAAGTGGGGGAAAGCTATACGGGAACCCAAAAAGTGCCGCTGCAGTTTCCGGATGGGGGCAAGAAGGGCGAATACACGGTGTATGAGCAAGTGATCTATACCGAAATCACCAAGCCAGCCGCGCCGACCGCGCCCACAAAGCCCACAGAGCCGACCAAACCTTCTGAACCCATCCAGCCTTCCGCGCCAGACGGATCCGCGCCTGGCACCGAGCCATCTAAACCCTCTGAACCGAACAGACCCCCAGAACCCGAGCAACCTTCAGGGCCACCCATGCCTGTCGACGATTTCGACCCCAACGAGCCCTTGGAACCACGGGAAATGGGAACGGTGACCTACACGCCAAGCCAGGTTGCCACCACCCCAACCATCGAATCCTTGGTTTTGTCCCAGGATACGCTGATAAGCGGGGAAACCGCCATTGGCACGGTCACGCTCAGTGGCCCCGCGCCTGTTCGTGGCCAGCCGGTCCGACTGTCAGCCAGCCCCAGGATCTCAGTGTCACTCCCCATCATCCTAAGAATCAAGGCGGGGGCGACCACGGGCACCTTCAAAATTCGAGCCAAAAAAGTATCAGCGCCCAAAAAATTGATTGTTAAAGCTTCCCTAAAAGACTCCTCCAAAACCGCCCCGCTCACCGTCAGTCCCGCATCTGAATGGGCTTGTGGCGATTCAATGACCGATTCCCGCGACGGGAAAATCTATTCAACCGTCCAAATCGGCGCCCAATGCTGGATGTCCCAAAACCTGAACGTGGGCACACGAATCAACTCCTGCAGCAATGGTTTTGTGGGGACCTGCGCAAACACCACGCCCAAACAGACCACGACGAAACAGGGCACAAGCTGTTCCGAAATCAAAAAGTTCTGCTTCAACGACGATGAGGGGAAGTGCGACCAGTACGGGGCCCTTTACGAGGCGGATCAGGCCAGTTGCGGCTCGATCGTTGATGGCGCGCAGGGGATCTGCCCGGCTGGCTGGCACGTTCCGACTGACGCGGAATGGTTCGCGCTGGAAAACGGACTCACCGACGAAGGCCAGACCTGCGACCCAAAACGGAATTTTAGCTGGGATTGCGCCAGCGCCTCGACAAAACTGAAAGCCGGAGGCTCTTCGGGTTTTGAGGCGATCCTTTTGGGCACCCGCTCCACCACGGGCGGCTATTTCACCCGGTTCAACCAATACAAAGATGGGGCCTACACGCTCCGCAACCAGCGCACGGGGTATTGGAGCTCGACCGGCACGGCCTACCAAAAAATCAGCCGATTCCTGGACGCCAACGACCCGACCGTGATGCGGATGAACGAGAATGTCCGCGAAGGTTATTTCGTCCGCTGCCTCAAGGATGCGGGGGCTCCTGGAAAAGCGACCTTGTCCTCGCTGACCGTTTTGCCGAATTCGGTCAACAGCAGCGAGGTCGCCGAGGGAACCGTGACCCTGACGCAAGCCGCACCAGCGGGCGGACAGGATGTGCTCATTTCCATTTCCAGGCCTGATGCGGCTTCCGCCAATCCAATCGTCAAGGTGCCGGCGGGCGAAATATCGGCCACTTTCAAAATCATTTCCGCCGCGATTGTGACCCAGGGGCCAATCGATCCCATCAAGGTCGTTCTCACAGCCCAGATCGCCGAGGTGAAAAAGACCGCCACGTTGACCGTGGTGGTTCCTTCCCATGAGGATCCTCTTGCCGTGGATTCGCTGTCAGTTGTCCCGGCATCGTTGTCGAGCGGGGAAAAGGCGTTGGGCACGGTCACCTTGAACCGCGAGGCTTCGGGGGAAGGGGTTGAGGTCCAGCTGACAGCCTCGCCAAGCAATGTCTTGGCAATCCCCCTGAGCACAAGCGTAAAGGCCGGATCAAAATCCAGCTCCTTCGAGATCCAAACAAAATCGGTGACGATGGCGACGGATGTGAAAATCACGGCCAAGCTGGGTACTTTCAGCCAGTCAGCGATGCTGAAAGTGATGCCGCCAGCTCCGGTAGGGGTTTTGGGTCTCACCCTTTCGCCTGATTCCGTGGCCATCGAGACTTCCTCGACAGGGACGGTGACCCTGACCGGACCTGCGCCCATGGGCGGAGTGATGGTTCAGCTCACCGCGAACTATCCCACGACCCTTTCGATGCCCAGCACGGTGCCAGTGGCCGCAGGGTCGAAGACAGGCACGTTCAAGCTCCAAAGCAAATGGGTGGACGCGCCCAAAGAGGTGATGATCACAGCCAAACTCTTCCAGTCCAGCGCGACGGTTTTGTCGCAGAAGACAACGGTGCTGAAAATCAACCCGCCGGTCAAAGTCTCGTCTTTGGCCCTCTCGACAACCTCGATCTCCAGCTTGGTTTCCGTGACCGGCACCGTGACCCTTTCCGGTCCGGCGCCCGAAGGCGGCCAAGTGGTCGATTTGTCGGCTTTCCCTGCCTCGCTTGTGACCGTTCCGAATCAAGTGACGGTGGCGGCAGGCGAAACGAAAAAAACCTTTGGCGTCATGCCCAAGCTGATCCCGCCCCTGCCTGAGGGCGTGACGATCACAGCCAAGGCCAACAACACGACGAAAACAGCGACCCTGACGCTGGTCCCGTCTTTCGCTCCGACCCGATGCCCGTACACCTGCCGGGAGGACGCCTGCTCCGACACCGAGGTGGAGGACAACCGGATTTCCTGCCCCTCGTATCAATACACTTATTCGTGCGGCACCTACTTCAGCCCCAAAACCTGCTATGGCACGAAAACCCCGCGCTGCTGCAAGCCAAAGTACCAATAAAGGGCGAATCTGAACAATAAAACAATGCTCAACAATCCCCCGTAGGCTCGATTCACGAATCGAGCCTACGGGTGTTCAAAATATCGCCATTTAAATCAAG